>JAICWZ010000038.1 GCA_025966355.1 Thermomicrobiaceae bacterium | reverse complement strand
GATCACGGAACCATTCCAGGAGAATGGTCTGACCGTGCAGTACTTCGAGCGGGCACGCTTCGAAGCGCACCCGGGCACTGACGACGCCAAGTTCAATGTGCTCCTCGGGCTGGTTGGGAACGAAGTGACGGCCGGCCGCTCAGGTGAGGCACCCTTCCAGGCGACGACGGCGAAGTCGGGTGATTGCACCTACTACGCCGCAACCGGCCACAACCTCTGCGCCGGCTTCCAGGCGTACTGGGAGAAGTACGGCGGGCTTGCCGTCTACGGCTATCCGATCAGCGAAGAGTTCCAGGAAGTGAACCCGGATACCGGCAAAACGTACACCGTCCAGTACTTCGAACGCGGCCGTTTTGAGTGGCATCCGGGCGAATGGCCGGAGCGCTTCGATGTCGAGCTGGGTCGCCTCGGCGCCCAGGTCTTCTCGATGACGTACGGCACGCAGTACCACTGAGAGCGGTTCGAACCGACACGAGCGAAGGCGCCGCCGGATTCCGACGGCGCCTTTTGCGTTCACGTAGGGATTGAGCTACATGCTCGTGCTTTCCGAGCCGCCGAGCACGCCGTGAGTCATCGAGCCGACCCAGTCGGTGATCTCATGACGTGTCTCGGCACCGCTGCGGGGCGCCAGGATAACACCCAGCAACATCCCGACGGTCATAAACTTCAAGGCGACTCGCATTCGTCCCAACATTGATCTCTCCCTTACATATCGTGCATCCAACTACGATCCGACTATTCTTTGCCCGGCAAGGTCGGCTCCTGACGTTCGACCGGCGGAGCCACCGGCGCGGCATCGCCGGCACCCGGCGATGCATGCGGTTCACGTGGAACCGAGCTCGAGGCGTTCGGCTTGACCGTCTCGACGACCTCATCCGTCGCCTCCTGGCCCCGCTGCGCCATCTGCGTCACTTTCTCCTTCGACGCGCCAATCACGTCGTCGGCGCGCTCGCGCATGCCGGAGGTCGCCGTCGTCAGGCGATCCTGCATGTCTGAGGTACGCTCGAGCACGCCGGAGGTCGCGGACGAGAGCCGCTCCTGCACCGGACCGGTCTGACCCTTGATCTGCTCGCGAATTTCCGGCCCCGACTTTGGCGTCATAAGTAACGCCGAGAGTGCGCCACCGGCGGCTCCCAGAATGAGACCAAAGACAAAAGCTCCGCGATGACCCGAATCACTCATACCAGCACTCCCTCTCGCAGAACGAGCAGTTCCGCACATCCCCGTTTTGACCGATAGCCCGCAAGCCTACCGTAGACAGGTTCTATTCGGCCAACGGTACTGAGTATCAAGCCGCGTGCCACGCATTTATCGCGGAGATGGCGTTGTCGATGGTTAAGTGACCGGATGCCTGTGCTATGATCGAAGGCGGTTCAGACCAGCCATGATGGCAACTCGGCCGTCATGTACGACGTCAGAGGTGATCGATGAATATTCATGAATATCAGGCCGCGAAGATCTTCGCGAGCCATGGGATTCCGATCAACGCGGGTATTGTCTGTACATCCCCCGACGAGGTCGCGAAGGCTGCCCAGGAGCTTGGTCAGGCGGTCGTGATCAAGGCCCAGGTCCACAGTGGCGGCCGTGGTAAGGCGGGTGGCGTCAAGGTCGCCCGCGATCCGGAGCAGGCGCGCTCCGCCAGCGAGCAGATCTTCGGCCTCGATATTCGTGGGCATATCGTCCACAAGGTGCTCGTTGCACCGGCCGTCGACATCAAGCGCGAAATCTACCTCGGCGTCACCATCGATCGCGCCGCGCGCGGCGTCACGATCATGGCGAGCAGCGAGGGCGGCGTCGAAATCGAAGAGGTCGCCGCCACCGCTCCGGAGAAGATCCATCGCGAGGTCGCCGATCCGCTTCTTGGCCTCCATCCCTACCAGGCTCGTCGCCTCGCCTTCGACCTCGGCATCGAGCCACCGCTGGTCAACGGCTTCGCCCGCGTCGCGCAGCAGCTCTACACGGCCTTCATCCAGAGCGACGCGTCGCTGGCCGAAATCAATCCACTCGCCATCGTCGGCGACGGCAGCTGGCAGGCGCTCGACTCCAAAATGGTGATCGACAACAACGGGCTCTATCGCCACAAGGATTTCGAGGAGTTGCGCGACCCCGAAGAGGAAGTCGCGACCGAGATCGAAGCGCGCGCCAGCGGCATCAGCTTCGTCAAGCTCGACGGCGACATCGGCTGCGTCGTCAACGGTGCCGGACTCTCGATGGCGACGATGGACGCCATCAAGCTCTACGGCGGCGAACCGGCCAACTTCCTCGATGTCGGCGGCGGCGCGAGTGCCAGCCAGGTCGCCAAGGCGCTTGAGATCGTGCTGAGCGACAAGAATGTGCGCGCCATCCTGATCAATATTTTTGGCGGCATCACACGCGGCGATGAAGTGGCCCATGGGCTACTCGAAGCGTTCAACACCATCAAACTGGAAGTGCCTCTGGTCGTGCGGCTGGTCGGCACGAACCAGAAAGAAGGGCGCGAGATTCTGGCCGAAGCCGGCATTACCACCGTTGACACGATGAATGAAGCGGCCGAGCGCGTCGTCGCGGCCGCCAAGCAGGCGGCGTAACGCGTCGATTGGAAGGATTCGTATGAGTATCCTGGTCAATAGCGAGACCCGCCTGATCGTGCAGGGGATCACCGGCCGCGAAGGCTCGTTTCACACCGGACAGATGGTGGAGTATGGCACGAAGGTTGTCGGGGGAGTCACGCCCGGCGGTGCGGGCAAAGAAGTCCACGGCGTGCCGGTCTTCAATACGGTCCGCGATGCCGTCGCGGCGACCCGGGCGAATACCTCGATTATCTATGTCCCGGCGCCCTTCGCGCCCGACGCCATCTACGAAGCGGTCGACGCCGGCATTCCGCTTGTCATCTGCATCACCGAGAATATCCCTACGTTGGAGATGACCAAGGTCTACCAACACGTCAAGCAGAGCAGTTCACGCCTCATCGGCCCGAACTGCCCCGGCCTCATCACGCCGGGCGAAGCCAAAGTTGGCATCATGCCGGGCTTTATCAACAAGCCGGGTGGGCCAGTAGGGCTCGTTTCGCGCAGCGGCACGCTCACCTACGAGGTCGTTAACGCCCTGACTGAAGCCGGTCTCGGCCAGACGACGGCCGTCGGCATCGGCGGTGACCCGATCATCGGCACCTCGTTCGTCGATGTGCTTGAGCTCTTCCAGAACGATGCGGCCACCGAGGCGATTGTGATGATCGGCGAGATCGGCGGCACTGACGAGGAAGTCGCGGCACAGTACATCGCCGAGCATGTCACGAAGCCGGTCGTCGGCTTCATCGCCGGGCGCACCGCGCCGCCGGGCAAGCAGATGGGCCACGCCGGAGCGATCATCTCCGGCGGTCGTGGAACCGCCGCCGAAAAGATGACGGCGCTTACCGCCGCTGGTGTGCAGGTTGCGGACCGTCCGGCCCAGGTCGCTGAACTGATGGCCGCGGTGTTGAACTAAACACGAAGGGGTTGCCGGTGGAACCAGCCAACGTCATCGACGAGATGATCGCCTATTATCGCGCTCGGGCGGCCGAGTATGACGAGTGGTTCTACCGGCAAAATCGCTACGACCACGGCCCGGAGATCAACCAACTCTGGTTCGACGACGTGGCGCAACTGGAAGCAGCCTTCTCCACAATCGAGCCGGTCGATGACGCGCTTGAACTGGCGGCCGGTACCGGCATCTGGACCGAGAAGCTGGCGAAGATCGCCAAACAGCTGACGGTCGTCGATGCGTCCCCCGAGATGATCGAGATCAATCGCGGCAAGCTGCCCAACGCGCCGGTCTGCTATATACAGGCAAACATTTTCGACTGGGAGCCGGATCGCGCCTACGATCTCGTCTTCTTCTCGTTCTGGCTCTCGCACGTTCCGCCCGAACGGCTCGACGCCTTCCTCGCGACCGTGCGCCAGGCGACGCGCCCCGGCGGGCGGCTCTTCATTATTGACTCCCGCTTCGAGCAGACTGGTGCCGCGCGGAACAATCCGCTCTTCGAAGACGAGCAGACGTATCGCACGCGCATCCTCAACGACGGCAACGCGTATCAGATCGTCAAGATCTATTACGAAACCGAACAACTCCGAAAACTGCTCGACAAAGCCGGTTTCGACGCCGACGTCCACTTCACCGACCGCTACTTCATCTACGCCTCGGCCATCGCGCGGTAAGAACGGAATCCTCGCGCAGAGACGCAGAGACGCAGCGTTCTTAATTTATAAAATCTCTGCGTCTCTGCGTCTCTGCGCGAGTCATTCGGTCTTCTTTGGCTGTTCGTAGCCTTTGAGCATTTCCTGGTAAATATCGTGGCCACGTTCCGGCGCGCCGGGGCGGCCCCCGCCAGCGGCCGGTGAACCGGATTGCGGATTGAGCAGCCGCGCGGCAGCCAGGCGCACCGATTCGTGCGGACTTTCGGCCGCTGCCATGGCGATCGAGGGAGAACGGTGATACGTCCAGAGCAGGTCGGTCGCGACTTCGGCCAGCGCGCGCTCCGAATGTACGACCAGCACCTCCAGAATCGGTGCGATCTCCGGCGTGCTCATCACCGCCGACAGCGCCAGCAACGCCGTGCGCCGTGCATCGAGCAACGCCGCATCATCAGACAGCAACGCCAGAGCCGCCTCACGCGCGGCCTCGAAATCGACGGCCATCGCCGCATCCCAGGTCGCCACCCGCACACGCTCGCTCGCGTCGAGCATCAGGCGCGACGCAACGGACGCCAATTCCTCCGGCGCTTCCTCGGCGAGCACATCGGCCGCCAGCCCGCGCACTTCATCGTCATGATCAGCGAGCGCGCTGCGCAAGACCGCGATGCGGCCCCCACCATCCAGCCGCACCTCGCTATACGGATCGACCAGCAGGAGCGCCAGCGTCGTCTCGCGCGCGGCAGGTTCCCCTTCGTGCAAAACGCGCCGCGCGATCGCCGGCAGATCGCCGGGGCGGTCGTCGACCAGTCGCCGCCAGAACGTCTCGGCTGCGTTCGTCCCTGCCCAGAATGGCGCATCCTGCATCAATTCGGCCAGCGGCAGCGCACGCACGAGGTTCGCCGTTGTCGAATCGCGCCGATTCACCGCGAAGTCCTCGGGAAACGGACGCAACCGCTCCACCAGCGTCGCGGCTGCGGCCGGCGCCAGTTCTGCCAGAAGCGCCCCACGCAACCAGCGCCGGCCACGGGGTTCCTCCAGCAACCGGCGCACCAGTTCAGCACGCTTGGGCGCATCCCACGCCGCGATCTGTGCCGCCAGCCCCGGCGCTAACGCCGATTCACCTGACACTATTCGTCTCGCGGTCGCCGCCAGCTCATCTTGCATCGTGCCTGGCCTCCCATCCGATTCTATCGTAGGGGGTGAGAAGGTCGAACCGGCTGGCCGGACATCTTGATTTCGCGCGCGGAAAGGTATATAGAACGCCTAGAATTGCCCGATTGAGCAGGGCAGCGCTGGCGGGTCGTTGGTGGCATGGCCACGGCGACCGCGCGACGCCAGTTCACGCGCGTTCGGTCTTCAGGTCAGCCACATATCAACGCCGTGGAGGAAATCATGCGGGAGAGGCGCGGGCCGCGTCGTGATGTCGACCTCGACATCGAGCGCGAACCTCGTATGCCGGACAAGTGGAAAAAAGACGGCGCACCGAGTCTGAACGACGTACGCGCTGAGTGGGAGTCGATCTTCTGCCCCGAATGCGGCAAAGAGCATCCCGACACGTCCAACGTGCGCATCCGCCGAACGGGCCAGGACTACGAAGCGCGCTGCCTTAAATGCGGCGCCGTCATCGCCCATTACGATGACGGCCTCTGGAGCGCCTGAACACGACGCTCCAATCGTTCACCACTCAGTTCTTGCGCGTTATTTCCTTCTGCGCCACCTGCCGTGAGCCGAACGGAATGAACATCCGCATCGGCAGGATCTGCTCACGGCGACGTTCCGCTTCAAGGTTGCGGGCGCGAGCGCGCAAGACGGACGAGAGCGACAGCATACCGACGAGCTGCGGTGGGTTGTCGTGACTGACCACCGGGAAGCGCGTCAGCCCGCTCGCAGCCATGCGCTGAACAGCCAGGCGAAGCGGCTCGTCCGGGTAGGCGATCGCCGGCGTCATCACTTCTTCGTGCTCGGTAATCGGGTCCGTCTGATCCGAGCTATGAATCATAATTTCGTGCAACTGCGACGAGGTCAATGCGCCCTTCAAATTTCCGGCCTTGTCAACCACCGGATAGAGTCCTTGCGGGAAGCGCTCGCCCGCGTCAAACCGCTTGCGCAATTCCGCCGGGCTCAACCCTTCCGGCAGGGCGACGATGTCGGTCGCCATCACCTCGCGCACGAAGAGAATCTCGAGCGGATCGACCGAATACTCGCGGCTCAGGTGGTAACCGCGACGGCTGATGCGTTCGGTCAAGATCGAACGGCGCAACGACAGCGCCAGCACGGTATGGCCCAGCATGACGGTAATCAGGATGGGCAACAGAATGTTCGGGTCATGGGTCACTTCGAGCATGAAGACGATGGCCGCGAAGGGAGAGCCGAGCGTCGCGCCGAAGACGCAACCCATGCTCATCACCACCCAGAAGCCGCTCGCGACGTGCGGCAGGAAGAGTGCCTCGATACCGCCGAGCGCGCCACCCATCATCAGCAACGGAGCGAGCGTGCCGCCCGATGTACCGGAACTGAGCGAAGCTGTCCAGATGATCGACTTGACGATGAGCACGCCAATGATGACATGCGTCGTGACATCGCCTTGAATCATCTTGCCGATCGTCCCGTAACCGACGCCCAGCGCCTGCGGGAAGATCAGACCACCGATTCCAACGACAACGCCGCCGATGGCCGGCCACCACATCCAGTGGAGCGGAAGTCGTTCGTAGAGCTCCTCGGTCTTGTAAATACCGAGCGTCAGAATAATCGAGAGCAGGCCGCCCAGGAGCCCCACCAGCACACAGCCGAGCAGCGTCCAGACATCGAGTCGCCCCGGTAAGCCGCCGAGGATCGTTGGAAAGAGTGGGCCGCTCCCAATCAGGAAAGGGCGCAGACCAGCCGCCGCCGCACACGCGACCGCGACCGGAACCAGGCTGCGTGGCTTCCATTCAAAGAGCAGTAATTCGGCCGCCAGGATCACCGAGGAAACGGGAGCGGCAAAGGTGGCTGCCATACCGGCCGCCGCGCCAGCGACAAGGAGCGTCTTTCGTTCGGAACTCGTCAAGTGGATGAACTGAGCGAGTAGCGAACCGACCGCGCCACCCGTCACGATGATCGGTCCTTCAGCACCGAACGGACCACCAGTGCCGATCGCGATGGCCGAGCCGAGCGGCTTCAGCCACGCAACCCGCGGTTGAATGCGACTACCGTTCAGCAGAATGGCTTCGGTTGCTTCCGGAATGCCGTGACCGCGGATCTTGTCGGAGCCGTATTTCGCCATCACGCCGACAACCAGGCCTCCGACCACCGGGATCAGGATCGTGAGCAGGCCCCAGTGGTTCCCATCCGGCGCAACGAGTGACGTGCCGTAGTCTCCGTAATAAAAGAGGTGCGTGAACAAACCGATGAGACGCATGAGGACGAGCGCGATGACCGAAGCGAAGAGACCGATGAGGAGTGCAAGAAATGAGATAAAGATGACTCGTTTGTTAACTGTGAAATCGCCGAGACGCTCAGGCTTCTCACTTGATAAGTCGAGCGTCCAGCTTCTCCCATTGGGAGATGTGCCATTATGATTCGCCGCGCCACTCTCCGTTTCCACGTTCGGTATGTGCCTCCCTGCGTCACTTACTCGTCGGTCAGTGCGTCGAGCGTACGCACCAACTCCGGCCCAATCAATTTCAATTCGCGCAGATGATGAAGCGACAGTTCCGCCAGGACCGCCTCTCCCTCGTCGGTCAGATCGACATAGACCTTGCGCCGGTCCGTTTTCCCCCGCCGGCGCATCACCAGGCGCCGTTCTTCGAGCCGGTCGACAAGTTCCACCGCCGTGTTATGCCGGATCTGCATCCGCTCGGCCAACTCCCCGATGGTCGGCTCGCGGTCGACAGGTAAACCTTTCACCACCAAAAGCAGCTGATGCTGCCGTGGCTCAAGTCCATATTCACGGGCTTCCTGCGTGCTGAAGCTGAGAAAGCGTCGAATCTGGTGACGAAACTCAGACAGAACGCGGTAGTCCTCCATACTGAGGGTTTCACTGCGCGTCTTCACCCCGAAAGTATATCGTAACACGATAGGAATCTCAGGGTCAATTTCACGCGTTACACGCAACCGTACGGGACAATTCGCGTATCGCCGGTCGTTCGATGCGCCAGCTGTGCTACGATCGCGCCAGGACGGGGCGATGAACGCAACGGAGGATTAAGATGACGCTTTCAGCGCAGCTCGCCGCATTTGTCACGCAAACGAGCTATGACGACCTCCCCCACGACGCTCGTACGATGGCGCGTCGTTCGCTGCTCGATTGGCTCGGATCGGCGATCCGAGGCGGCTCGGTCGAGGCGGTGCGCATCGCGCGTGGCGTCGCAGAGCGCGGCATGGCCGGCTCCGACGCCACCGTGCTCGCGACCGGACAACGCCTCTCGGCGCTCGGCGCCTCGTTCGCCAACGGCGCCGCCTCGCACGTCATCGAGCTTGACGATCTGCACCAGGGCTCGACCTTTCATCCGGCCGCGCCGATCATTCCCGCGGCCCTGGCGATCGCCGAACGCGAAGGAAGCAGCGGCACAGAACTGCTGCGTGCCATCGTGCTCGGCTACGATGTCGCTATTCGCATCGCCGAAGCGGTCAATCCGTCGCACTATCGCTACTGGCATCCGACCGGCACCTGCGGTGTCTTCGGTTCAGCAACGGCGGTTGGTGTGCTGCTCGGACTCAATGAGGAACAACTGATGCAGGCGCTGGGCAGCGCCGGGACACAGGCGAGCGGGCTCTGGCAGTTCCTGGCTGACGGCGCCATGTCGAAGGCGCTTCACACGGCCCACGCCGCGCACGACGGCATCATCGCAGCTGAATTGGCACAGGGCGGATTCACCGCCGCCGGCGCCATCCTCGAAGGGCCGCGCGGCTTCTTCGCCGCCACAAGTGAGACGGCCGACGCGACGCGCATCACTGATCGCCTCGGCTCGCACTTCAAGATCGTCGAAAATGGCTTTAAGCGACACGCCTGCTGCGGCCACACACATACGGCCATCGACGCGGCACTGGAACTTCGTCCGTCGCTGCAGGGTCGCGAGATCGAGCAGGTCGAGATCGACACCTATCGCGTAGCGCTCGACATTACCGACCGCGTCGACCCGCACACGCCCTATGAGGCGAAGTTCAGCATCCAGTACGCCGTCGCGACCGGCCTGCTCGAAGGCCGTGCCGGCCTGGAGGATTTCACCGACGAGCACATCGCCGATCGCGAGATCCAACGACTGCTGCGTCGCACCGACGCCCGTGAAAACCCGAGCTTCACCGCCAACTACCCCGCCGCCTGGGCCTCGACCGTGCGCGTCACACTCGATGACGGCTCACGCCGTGAAGCGACCGTGCAGCAGCCCAAGGGAATGCCGGCCAACCCGATGACCGACTCCGAGATCGAACAGAAGTTTCACGATTTGGTCGATGGCGTCGTTGGCGCGGATACGGCCGGCGAGATTATCGCGGCGGTCGGAGCGATGAGCGCGAGCACGACCGCGAACGATCTGGTTTCGGCAATCAACAGTCGAGCCGGAGCGCCTGTCGTATCCGGATCGCATTGATGTCGCCTGAAGTATCGCCGCTCCTGGTCATCGTGAGCGGTCCACCGGCATCGGGGAAGACGACGATCGGCGAGATGCTCGCCGCGGAGCTTAGCCTGCCTCTGCTCACCAAGGACGGCATCAAGGAGTTGATGGCCGATT
>JAICWZ010000072.1 GCA_025966355.1 Thermomicrobiaceae bacterium | reverse complement strand
GCTGAGCTTGCCATGACGATCAGTGAACAACGTCAGGATGCGATCGGCCTCGCCGAGATCGCGACGGCGTAAGACGACCCCTTCGGCTGGATAAAGCCGAACACGCTCTTTTCTTGGGATCATCGCCGATTCGTCGCTCACGCCGCTCGCTCCACGCTGCCCGCCGGGTTTGCACGATTTCAACTGCCCGGTCGTAATTATGTCATGAAACCTGATTACGCGACCGTTCGACGAGATCGACCCACTGCCGGGCACTCTCGCGTATCGCATCCCAGTTTCCTTCGCGCACGGCCGCTCGCTGCACCAGATTGCCGCCGACGGCGAGCGCCACCGCACCGGCTTGCAAGAAGAGCGGCGCGCTGTCGAGCGTGACACCGCCCGACGGAATGAGCTTCACCTGTGGCAACGGGCCGAGCACATCCTTGAAGTAGCCGGGTCCGGCAACGCTGGCGGGGTTAACCTTGATGTAGTCCGCACCCGCTTCCCAGGCGGTCAGAATCTCGGTCGGGCTGAACGCACCGATCACCGACGGAATGCTGTAGCGACGGCAGAGTTCGATCGTCTGCAACCGGAGCGTCGGCGTGACGACAAACTCAGCACCCGCCAGGATCGCCTGCCTCGCCGTTTCAGCATCCAGCACCGACCCTGCGCCGACGTGCGCGCGATCGCCGGCTGAGGCACGTACCTGTTCGATCGCCTTACCGGCTTCGCGATTGGTGTACGTGAACTCGAGGTTCTGAATCCCTCCCGCGATCAACGCCTCGGCCAGCGTCGTGGCTGAACTCAAGTCATCGAGTCGGATCACTGCGACGATTCCGCTCTGCTCAATCCAATGCACCGGTGTCATCCTCTCGTATTCCCGCCATATCCGCGACTTGAGTGTACCTGCTCTGGGGCTGATCAGCAGCCGCGAGTCCCAAGCCCATGCGGTGGTAATGCGATAGGATTTTCCGTACGCCGTCGCGGCCAGAAACGCCGGCGACGCCGGACGCGATCATTCGAACGGCACAGGGAGCCTGCATGAATCTCAGAATCGGCCTGATCATCGCGCGGTCGAAACTCGAAGCGTTCGGCATCGCAGGAGATGTCGAAGCCTTCCTCAACACGGCCGGCGTGACGGTCGTCAGCGAGACCGAGATGCTGGCTGGCGCCAGCGCCGACGTGCTCATCACACTCGGCGGCGATGGGCTCATCATGCGTATGGCGCATGTCTTCCCCGGCGTGCCGATTCTCGGGATCAATGTCGGCAAGGTCGGCTTCCTGGCACGGATCGAGCGCGACGACTGGCAGCGCGCCCTCGCGGAACTCGTCGCCGGGAACTACAAGATTCAGGATGGATCGACACTGAGCGCGACGCTCATCCGTGACGGCGTACCCGGGGCCCCGTCGCTGGCGATCAACGATGTCGTGATCCGTTCACGGATGCAAATGGTTGATGTCGAACTCTACATCGATCAGCAGTTCGTCAATACCTACCCAGGCGACGGGATGATCGTCGCGACGCCCCAGGGAAGCACGGCCTACTGCATGGCGGCGGGTGGCCCGGTTCTTGATTTCGGGGTCCGTGGTTTCGCTGTGACGCCGATCTGTGCCCATTCGCCGATTCGAACCACGCTGGTCGTGCGTGAAGACGCCCTCTTTGAACTCGTGATGGCGAACGACCATGATGCGGATCTCATCCTCGACGGCACACCAACCACCGACCTGCGGCATGGCGATCTGGTGCGGGTCCGCAAGGGTGACCAGAATTTTCATCTCGTTGTTCTCGGCGGCATGAATTTCTACGAGGCATTTCGCAGCAAATTCAACTTCCGTATTCGCCCGAATGCGATCCCGACGCGGCCGGATCTGGGCTCCCCGAAAGACTGAATTACTCAGGGCCGCAGCGGCGGAGTTGGAAGCTCATCGGTGTTGTCGAGTTGGGATTTTGACTCGACTGCGCCTTCCGATTCCCAGGAATCGTCGGACGGCGCCTCGTGCGTCCCGAACGATTCGGTTCGCTGCCGGTACTCGATCTTGTCGTCGTGCCGGTCATCCCAGTCCGGCGGCGGATACTTTTCGCGTTGCGCTTCTGGCGGAATCGCGCGTGGACGGTGCCCGCTCAGGCGCTCGCGCGCCTGATCGATGAAGCGTCCGACCCCTTCATGCTCGACCGCACGCCACTCGTCGCCGGCCGGCACTTGCAGCGGCACATCCTCGGGATACTGTTCTTCACCGCAATAGGGGCAGATGTCCCAGCGGAGATCGATCAGTCGTTCGCAGGAGACACACGAACCACGCAACGCACCGCGACAATGCGGGCAGAAGACAAAGTCAGCTTCAACCTGGTGCTGGCAGGTTGGGCAGAGCAGTAATTCATCAAGGTCCTGCAGTAGATATTCTTCTTCGAGCGAACGCTGGAAGGCTTCATCGAGCGTATCGCGCGGGCGCAGGATCATGTAGATCAGCACGCCAGGTACGAAGAAGAGGACGACGACCAGGGTCGAGAAGATCTGCGCGACGACGCTGCGGCTTCGAAGTTGGATATCCTGGAACGTCCAGACGATCAACGCAAACCAGAGCGCGAGGAGGTAGGCGCCACCGAGCGCCACCAGAAGCTGTATACCTCGCGCGATCGCTTCTTCCATGCGTTGGTTCTCTCCCCTTTCGCGCGCCCTAGAGGATGCGCTCGGAGTGCCGCACGTTCAGGACGAAGACCGTCGCACCGCCCACCTGGACTTCCACCGGATTCGGTACGTAGAACTCGCCCGGCTCCATGATCGGCAGCAATGGATTGACATACTGCGTGCGGGTGTAACAGTTCTGCTTCACGATACGCAACACGTCGGGCACGAACTGATCGTCCACCCCAACGAGCACCGTCACGTTGTTTTCACGCAAGAAACCGCCCGCGCTGTTGATTTGCGTGGAGCGGTAACCGTTCTCACGTAACGCCGAAATGAGATTTTCCGAGTCTTTACCCTGAATAACCGCAAAAACCAGCTTCATGAACGATTGTCCTTCTTCACCGCGCCCGCCTCCTCGTTCAACCGTTGCAGCAGAACGAGAAGCGCATCATGCTCGACCTGGTCGGCAGTCGCACTCGCGTCAAGAATCCGCCAGCGCCTCGGCTCTCTGGCGGCCGCCTTGAGGAAATACGAGCGCACTCGCTCGTGAAACGCCTGAGTATCGGTATCAAAGCGATTCAATGGTTCACCGGATGTCGCTCGTCGCGCCTGCCCAACGTCGTACGACACGTCGAAGAGCAGCGTCAGATCGGGCCAGAGACCACCGGTGGCAAATTGCTGCAGCGCCACTAACGTGTCGAGGTCAAGCCCGCGCCCCGCGCCCTGGTATGCCAGGGTCGAATCGAGATAGCGATCGCACAGGACGATTTTACCCGCTTTCAGCGCAGGAGCGATGACCTCCGCGACATGCTGGCAGCGCGATGCCGAATTCAGCAACGCTTCCGTCTCGGGGAGCATAGCAGCATGAGAGAATCCGAGCAAAATTTCGCGAACAGCTTCACCGAACGCGGTGCCGCCCGGCTCACGCGTTACCAGCGTCGTGTGCCCGAGGTCCTCCAGGCGTTGTGCGATCCGCCGTATTTGGGTCGATTTGCCTCCCCCCTCGGGTCCCTCGAACGTGACGAAGAGGCTCATGAATAGTCGCTCTGGCGCACGACTTCGACAAAGCGCTGCGGTTCGCGTCCACGACTACGAGAGCCGACGTTGTACCGCTCGGCCAGTTCGTGCTGCAAACGGCGAATCCAGGATGGCTGCGGGCGCAGCGACACGGTCGACACACCATTCATCACGTTGTGAATCGCCGTTTCGGTCTCGTACATCGCCGATGCGATCAGATCATCCTCGGACACTCCGCTGTCGCCGCTCGCCGCCGCATCGCGCAACCGCCCGCTGCTGATGACCTCGCTGAAGAGCGACCGAAGCAGGTTCGACATCTGGACGATGGTGTTGCTGCGCAGAACGTAGATCGGCACACCGCGACTCTCGGCGTCGCGCAGCGGTTGTGGCCGGCGACGATAGTAGTTCTTGAGGGTGATCACCGCGTCGGCCTCGCGCAGATCGCGCACGACGAGCGCCGGAACGGCCATCTGCTGAATCGCCTGCTCCAGCCGGTTCCGGCTGACGCCGAACGGGAAGACGCGTGCCGGGTGTTCAACCGTGCCACGTCCCGACGCGAGCGGACCGCGTGCCGGTCCGTCCGACAATTCGGCTTGCTCCTGGCGCCGTGCATCGCTCGAATCACGGCGATCCGCAGGACCGCGCTCGGCGCTGTACGGCTGCTCTTCCCAGACGCGAATCTCGCCGTCCGCCTGGCGTTCGCGCACCTCGACCTGCATCGACTGGCCACGCAGAATCGCATCGACCCCGGCCGCAACGTCGCGGTGCACCGCCACGCGATCGCGCGCCTGGATCTCAACCATCACGCTGAATGTCGGCGGTGCCTTCCGCTCAAGAATCGACTTCTGCGTCCCCCGGCGACGCGCCTCCTCGTCGCTGAGTGTCACCGATTGGATACCGCCGATCAGATCCGAAAGCGTCGGATTCATCATCAAGTTTTCGAGCGTATTACCGTGCGCCGTTCCGATCAACTGGACACCGCGTTCGGCGATCGTGCGGGCGGCTGCGGCTTCGAGTTCGGTGCCGATTTCGTCGATAACGATCACCTCGGGCATGTGATTTTCGACCGCTTCGATCATCACCGAATGCTGCAGCGCCGGTGTCGGCACCTGCATCCGTCGCGCACGGCCGATCGAAGGGTGCGGGATATCACCGTCTCCGGCAATTTCATTACTGGTATCGACAATGACGACCCGCTTGCGCAAATCGTCCGCCAGAACGCGCGCCGTTTCGCGCAGCATCGTCGTCTTGCCGACGCCGGGACGACCGAGCAGCAGAATGCTTTCGCCCGATTCGACCAGATCGCGAATGATGCCGATCGTACCGTAGACGGCGCGGCCGATGCGACAGGTCAAGCCGACGATATCGCCCGAACGGCTGCGAATCGCTGAAATGCGATGCAACGTCCGTTCGATGCCGGCACGATTGTCGTCACCAAAGCGACCGATCCGCTCGGCAACGTAGGCAATATCGTCGCGCGTGACTTCACTCTGCGAGAGATAAACTTCGCGATCCTGAAAGCGCGCCTCGGGGAATCGCCCGAGATCGAGCACGATCTCAATCAGTTCGCCACGTGCATCGCTCGTGTCCAGACTCAAAACATCGGAGAAGATCCCGGGTGGCAGAACCGCGAGAAGATCTTCGAGATTATCGGTGATCGCCTCACCGAATGCTCCCGTTCCTCCGCTCGTAACAATGTCCGTCGTCTCCAAGAAGAATGTGCTCCCTCGTTTGGAATGAAAATGGTGTCATGGAAATCCTTCAGCTGCCCCACTGATCGTAGCGCGTCACGACCGGCGCACGCGCGGGCAGTCGCTCGATCACATCGGCCACGACGTTCGCCCAACGCGACGGCTGGTCGCAGGCCGGTGCCATCGTATAACGCACCATCGAGGCCAGGCGTCCGACGACCGAGAAACCGAGCGATTCGAGCACCGGGACGTACTCGAGATGATATTCCGGCACGGCAATCCAGATCGGCGCGTCGGGCGGCAGCTTCGCCAATTTAACGGCCTGTCCGAGCAGCGGGGCGAGCATTTGCAGCTTGCCCGGCAGGATCAGCAGTTCAAGCGTCACCTGACTGCCGCGTCCTCCGATCTGGCAGAACCCGGCCAGGCCGTCCTGGTCGTCGATCACGAAGCCCCGCGTGCGCGAATTAAGGCCGCGCCGGCTATCCCAGTGATTGCTCGTCAGCGCTTCGGCATACTGCACCGGTCGCGGCGTCGTCAGATGATAGAGATGGTGGATCGACCAGGTATCGCTCGGTTCGCGTTCACGAATCCGCATGCCGGCATCAACGGTACAATCGATTTCCAGACCCTCGGCGAGCATCACCAACTGGTGGGCATAGGCCATAAATCCTGCCTGCAGCAGCGACTCATACGCCGGTCCGTCGAGCGGCACCGAGGCGTGAACGCGCTTGGCCCCATCGGCGCCGGCCGCACGTACGGCGAATGTCAACAGGGCGCGCCAGTAGTCGACCACATCGTGTGCCGAATCCTGCTCGTCCGTTTTGCGCGCGCCAAGTCCGGTCACGACCCAGCGAAAATCTTCCGGCTCCGGCCGCAACTCGACCATCGCACTTGGCGATTCGTCCGGCCCGGTGACGAAAACGCGCGCATAACGGCGGCCGAGCGGCATCGTCGCCAGCATATCCTCGAACTGACTCGGATGGATTGCATCGGGAAACACGAGCGAAACGTGCGCTCGCCGCAAATTGCGGAGCCGCGGTATGTCGATGATGCCAATCTGGCGCACGGTTTTCGCGGACACTCTAACTGCCACTCCAGTCGTTTCGTCGCGCGATTAACGGTACTCCAGCGTCCGGGTCGACGTGACGTCGCTCCCTAACTCTACGTGATTCTCGTCTCTAAACGATTTGGCGGCCGGATAGGGCGCGCCCAAGCGTCACCTCGTCCGCATATTCCAGATCACCGCCCACCGGCAGACCGCTCGCCGGGCGCGTCACGGTCGTGCCGAGCGAGACAAGCTGTCGCGCGATGTACATGGCCGTGGCGTCACCCTCAATGTTCGGATTCATCGCCAGGATCACCTCATCCGGCCGCTCACTGCTCACGCGATCAATCAGTTCGCGAATCTTGAGACGATCCGGACCGATCCCATCGACCGGCGAGATCGCGCCGTGAAGCACATGATAGAGACCTGAGTAGGCGCCGGTTCGATCGAGCGCGACCACATCGAGCGGCTCTTCGACAACGCAGATCTTGCTGCGATCCCGCTGTGCGTCCGAACAGATTACGCACGGATCTTGTTCCGTGATGTTGAAGCAGACTGAACAGAGGACGATTCGCTCCTTGACTTCAAGGATCGCCTCGGCCAGGCCGATCGCGTCGTCACGCGAGCTGCGTAAGACGAAAAATGCGAGGCGTGAAGCGGTCTTGGGGCCAATCCCAGGGAGCTTGGCAAACTCGTCAATCAGCTTCGAAACCGGCTCGACCGTGACTCTGGATCGCACATGCACCTCACGCGAACGGCGACAAATCGGGTTAAAATTATATCAAACCCCGTCTGCAACACCGCCCGGCGAGCCGTAACGCACTATTCGATGTCGTCGCTGATATAGACCGGCCGGCCCTTCGAACCATCGGCCGGGCCGACAACCCCTTCGTCTTCCATCTGCTCGATGAGACGCGCGGCGCGGTTGTAGCCGATGCGCAAGCGACGCTGAAGCATGGAGGCCGAAGCGGTTCCCTGCTGCTTGACGACGCGCATTGCCTGCTCCATCAACGGATCGTCGCCACCTTCGTCATCGCCGTCGCTCGACGGGATGTCGGCCCACTCCGGCGCGAATTCGTGCGTCGGAGCCGCCTTGCGCCAGTGCCGCACGATGTATTGGATATCTTTGTCGTCGATGTACGAGCCCTGCACGCGTTGCGGCTTGGCTTCATCGGGCGGCAGGAAGAGCATATCGCCGCGCCCGAGGAGCCGCTCGGCGCCCGGCATGTCGAGAATCACCCGGCTGTCGGTATGCGACGTCACGGCGAAGGCGATGCGAGCCGGAACGTTCGCCTTGATCAGGCCGGTCAGCACATCGACCGATGGTCGTTGGGTGGCGATCAGCAGATGGATACCGGTCGCACGGGCCATCTGGGCCAGCCGCACCAGCAGCGTCTCGACT
Source organism: Thermomicrobiaceae bacterium (assembly GCA_025966355.1). Taxonomy (GTDB): domain Bacteria; phylum Chloroflexota; class Chloroflexia; order Thermomicrobiales; family Thermomicrobiaceae; genus CALAGB01. The sequence goes on along the minus strand of JAICWZ010000072.1, from coordinate 157 downwards.
TCTTCGGGCGTCGTCAGCATCAGGTCGGCCAGCTCGTCGATGATGACGACGATGTACGACATCATTTCGAGCGACGGATCTTCCTCACGCCGCAGGTTATATCCGTCGATATTGCGGACGCCGAGCATCGAGAAGCGCTGGTAACGATCGTCCATCT
>JAICWZ010000035.1 GCA_025966355.1 Thermomicrobiaceae bacterium | reverse complement strand
TTGATCGTGCCGAGCAAGATCTCCATGGCGCGGGAGCCGGTTTCCGGCGTATCGACGTGTGGGTACTCCTTGTAGCCGACGAAGGCGGTCGCTTCTTCCATCATCTCGTCGGAGAGATTGGTGTGCAGGTCGAGCGGCGCCACAATCGGCATGTCCGGCCCGACGACCTCGCGAATCGCGGTGATGAGCGGGCCTTCGCCGTCGTCGTTATGCTCCAGCGCCATGGCGCCGTGAATGCCGAGCAGCACGCCGTCGATCGGCATCGCCTGGCGAATCCCCTCGACAATCTCGTTTTTCATCAGCTCATAGGCTTCGCGGCTGACGCGTCCGCCGGGTACTGCCCGACCATAGGTCGTCGGAATCAGCTCGACATCGTTCGCCTTGGCGGTGGCGATGATGCCGCCATAGATCGTGCCGGTTCCCTCCATGTCGAGGATTTCCTGACCCCGATCGATATGGCTGGAGCCCTTGTTGAAATCATCGAGCGAGGTTGGTTCCCACTGAAAGGTGTTCGTCTCCTGCGCGATGCCGCCGGTCACGATTCGAATAGCCATTGCACACTCCGTTCGCAAGCCCGTTTTCCGGTGCCCACAGTATCAGCGCGGAAGGCGGGTGGGGCAAGACCATCGCGCGTTCGGAAATGAGTCCGGCATTCCGATGCGCCGCTGCTCCGCGCTCCGCCGCTTGACCGGGCACTCCGGTATGCTTGGGCGGCAACGTGATATCGGGGATGAGCCGGGGAGACGACGATGATTCCGTTTGATCATGAGCCGCCGAAGACGTGCACCATACACATCGTGTCGGACGGCAGCGGTGCGACGTCCGAGGCGGTCGTCGACGCGGCCGTCGTTCAGTTTCCGGGCGTTGGATTCGAGCTTGTGCGTCACGCCGGGGTGCGCACCCGCGAGCAGGTGTTAACCGTCGTCGCGCAGGCGCAAAACGATCGCGGCATCATCGTTCACACGATCGTCATCACCGAAATTCGGCGTCTCCTGCTACGTGAGTGCCGCCAGCGGGTCATCGACCAGGTTGACCTGACCGGCCCATTACTGGGCAAAGTATCGCAACACGTCGAGATGCGCCCTATCTTACGGCCGGGCGCCTCGCGGGGGCTCAGCGACGAATATTTCCGGCGTATCGACGCCATCCAGTTCACGGTGCGTCACGATGACGGACAGGGACTCGATACGCTCGGTGACGCCGATATCGTGCTGGTCGGCGTGTCGCGCGCTTCGAAGACGCCGCTCAGCATCTTTCTCTCGTTGCGTGGCTGGCTCGTGGCGAACATCCCGATCGTCCTCGGTGTCGACCCGCCCAAGGAGTTGGAGGAGATCGACCAGACGCGTGTCGTCGCGTTAATGATCAGCGCCGATGAACTGACGCGCATTCGGCAGCATCGGGTGAAGGCGCTCGGTACGTATACGACGGGTGAGTACGCGTCGCCGGAGAAAGTGCGCGAGGAGCTGGCGTACTGCCGGCGGATCATCCGACGTGGGTATCCCTGGCCGATCGTCGAAGTGACCGGCAAGTCGATCGAAGAATCGGCCAAAGAGGTCATATCGCTCGTCGAAAGCCAGCGCGCGAAGGCATCATTCGACGAAAACGATCTCCGCTCGCCCTGGGATGATTTCTACCAGTTCCTGCGGGAGTAAGAACGAATGACTCGCGCAGAGACGCAGAGACGCAGAGAAAGCAATAAAAACTCTGCGTCTCTGCGCGAGAAATCTCTTCTCGTCGAGTTTAGGGCTCTGCTGCGATGCGGCGCCACCAGGCCGGGATGGCGTAGGGGTCTTCCTGGTCGTAGGCGAAACCGGACCATTCGACCAGACCGCTTTCGCGTAGCAGTTCGGGAATGATCTGGCCATGCACGATCATTCTGGCCAGGTCGTCGTTGCGCGGCCAGCGCGAGAGTGCCAGTTCGAATGCGTGCCGGGCCGCGTCGTCCTGCTGCAACGCCTCGATGAATTCAACCGTCGTGAACTCATCGACATTGATCCGCTCGATGATCGGCGCGATGTGCCCGCGCAGAACGTCAGTCGCTTGCAGAATCGGGTCCATCTTCGGGATGCTCATGCGTTCTCCAACGTGTCCTCGCTGTTTGGTACCGGCGGCACCACTGAAGGCTCATGGACAGGCGTATGCGAGTTCGGCGTCCCTCCGCTAAGCGTGGAGAGGAACGGCGTGATCAGGTCGATCGGTAGCGGGAAGATGATCGTGCTGTTCCGTTCCTCGGCGATCTCGCTCAACGTCTGCAGATAGCGCAGCTGGAGCGCGCCGGGCGATTCGGCGATGATGCGTGCGGCGTTACCAAGCTGACCGGCGGCCGAAAATTCGCCCTCGGCGTGAATGATCTTGGCCCGCTTTTCGCGCTCGGCTTCGGCTTGGCGTGCCATTGCGCGCTGCATCGTGTCGGGCAGTTCGACGTCCTTCACCTCGACGATGCTCACCTTGACGCCCCACGGCTCGGTCTGCTGATCGATGATCTCTTGCAGGTGTTGGTTGATCTGTTCGCGTTCGGAGAGCAGTTCATCGAGTTCGGCCTGGCCGAGCACACTGCGCAGCGTCGTCTGAGCGATCTGGGAGGTCGCTCGAATATGGTCCGCGATGTTGACGATGGCCGCGTTTGGATCGACCACGCGGAAGTAGGCGACGGCGTTGACCCGAATCGTCACGTTGTCGCGTGTGATGACTTCCTGCGCGGGGATATCGAGCGTCAGCGTCCGGAGATCGACCTTCGTCATGCGTTCAATGAACGGGATGAGCAGGATGATGCCCGGCCCACGTGGGCCGACGATCCGCCCGACGCGAAAGACGACACCGCGTTCGTATTCCTGCACGATCTTGACCGTCGCACTCAAGACGATCAGCAGTACGAAGACGATGATTCCAATGACGACCAGCGTATTCATTTACGACTCCTTCAGTGAATTCACGTATTCAGGCGGCCGGCGATTCGATCCTCCGCTCCGGATCGTGCGCTTCACCGACCTCCGGTGTCACCAACAATGTAAGGCCATCGACTTCGATCACGCGCACGAAATCGCCGATCAAAATCGTTCCGTCGGTCGACTGTGCGCGCCAGAGTTCACCATTGACGAAGACGTAGCCGGTCGGATCGAGTGGCTCTCGAACCACCCCGATCGCGCCGCGCATTCCTTCGGTCCCCGTCGTGACCCGTTCGAGTCGAGTACGCAGGACGGCGCCAATCGCGAAGATGAAAAACGCCGCCATGACGGCTGTCACGACGACGACCGCGACGCGCGAGATGCTGGCCGTTGGTGATTCCGAGGTCCGTTCGAGCAAGAATGAACCGATTCCGAACGAGATGACACCGCCGGTCGTCAGGATGCCGTGGCTCGGCGCGTGGAGATCGATGGCAAACAGGACGAACCCGAGCGCCATCAGGAGGAGACCGGCCCAGTTCGCGTCGAGATTGCCGAGCGACACCAGCCCGAGGAAGAGTGCGATCACGCCGGAAACGCCGGGAACGATCGCGCCCGGACTTGCCAGCTCGAAAAAGATCGCCAGCAGACCGGCGCTAATCAAGAGGTACGCAATGGTCGGGTCATTGAGCGTGTTGAGCAATTGATCAGGAATTGTCATGGCATTCACCTGCATCGTGAAGCGTGCGGGCGCGTTGATTTCACTTCGCGCGGGTCGGCGATGAGTATTCGATCGTGGACGAGGATACAAGCGTACGCATACACTCCGCGCCGCGGCGGGATTCGCTCAGGCGTCCTCGGGCCGTTCCTTTCAGCGCAACATAAGTATACGCAATGCGGCATACAGCGGGCTTTTTCAGATGGCGCTGTACAGGCGAGTGACCGAGGCGGATTGGTGATAATGGGCTACTGATTCATCCGGACCGATGCTCTAACGTTGGCAAGCGATAGACGCGATTGTCCGGGGCGGTCGGCCCCGTTGATCCTGGAGCTTGCCGCATGGGTCCGTTTCGCAAAATCCTGTCGATCGTTGCCGTCCTGGCGCTCTGGCTCATCCCGTCGATCCAATCAGCGTCGGCCGCGGATTTCGGATCGTATGCCTTCGAACGCGTCTGGAATCGGACCGATCAACCGGTGGCAGCCGGTAAGGTCAACCGAACCTGGATGTGGGGACCCAAGCCATTCACCGATGTGCTGCTTGAGCCGTATGCCGAAGGGAATGTGGCCGGTGAAAAAGGTGTCCGGCGCGTCCAGTATTTCGACAAGAGCCGCATGGAGATCACTGATTCGACGGCCGACCCGAACAGCCAGTGGTACGTCGCGAATGGACTGCTGGCGAAAGAGCTGATCACCGGACAGATGCAGGTGGGAAACAGCGCCTACGTCGATTATGGCCCGGCCGAGATCGACCTGGCCGGTGACGAGAACGATCCGAACGCGCCGACCTACGCGACCTTCAACAGTCTGATGAACTACAAGCCGATGCCGCTCGGCTGGAAGGTCACGCAGACGGTCGATCGCCACGGAAACGTCGGCAACGACGCGAGCGCGGGAGCGCTTGATGTCACGGCGGCGAAGTTCGTCCCGCAGACCAACCACGACATCGCGTCCGTCTTCTGGGATTTCATGGATTCGAGTGGCATCACCTACGACGGCTTCCAGTACACGAATGCGCCGCTGTTCAGCGATCCATTCTTCGCGACCGGCTTCCCGATCAGCGAAGCGTACTGGACGACGGTGAAGATCGGCGGCGCGCCACACCGGGTGCTGGTGCAGGCATTCGAGCGTCGGGTGCTGACCTATACGCCAGACAATTCGGACGGATGGAAGGTTGAATCGGGCAATGTCGGCCGGCATTACTATGAGTGGCGCTATGGCTCGCAAAGCTCGAGCGCATTGACGACCAGCGCCGTCACCTCGAGCAAGGATCTGAACGGCAACTGGATCTTCCTGGGGCAGGTGACGAACGGTTCGAAGGCCGCGTATGGCCGGGTTGCCGTGACGGTTGAACTCTATTCGACCCAGCAGAAAATGATCGCGTCGAAGACGGCGTATCTCGATTTCGCGTCGATCGCACCGGGGCAGTCGCTCCCGTTCCGGGTCTGGTTCGATTCCGGTCCGACCTACGATCACGCAGTGACGAAGGTCACAGGGACCGTCGCGCCGCTGGCGCAGGCGACGAATCTCTCGTTAATGGTCATCAATTCACAGTATCTGGCGAGCGGTGACTACCACGTGACGGCAACCGTGCAGAACGACACGAAGCAGCCGCTCACGCGGCCGTCGTACGTCGTGACGCTCTACCGTCAGGACGGCACGATCCTCGATTACAACGCCGGATTCCTGTCGCTCGACACGTTGCAGCCAGGCGCGACGGCACAGATTGACGTCACCTTCTACGATCCAGCATCCAGCTTCAGTCGCTTCAAGGTCTTCACCTCGCAGTAGGACCGCGATTCATGAATCGCCCCTACGGGGTGGAATTGGCCCGGTAATTCGCGGGTTAGATCGGCGCTGGAAACGCCTGTTCGATGTTGGTGAACTCCAGGGTGGCGATCAGCCCGGCGAGCGTGCCGTCGTCAAGTGTCAGCCCTGGTTGACGGATGCGCGCGCAGTTGATGAGCCCTCGCCGCCGCAGCACCTCTTTGCGGATCGCGACGCCAATTTTCGGCTGTCCCTCGAAGATGAGCACCGGCAGATATGTGTAGTAAGTCTCAGTGGCGGTTTGGTGGTCGCCGCGTTCCCAGGCGCGCCAGATCGCGAGAAGCACTTCGGGGAAGGCGAAGCCGGTCATGGCGCCGCTGCCACCGCGCCGGAGTTCATCGAGCAGATACATGCCGCCCACGCCGCCGACGATCGAGACGCGGTCGCCGGTTAGCGCCAGCGTTTGGGCGAAGCGTTGCGGCGTCGGTGCATCTTCGAGCTTGATAGTGGTGATCGCGGGAACGGCTTCGACCAGGTCGGCCATCGCGCGCGGCGAGAGCGTCACGCCGTTCACCGGCGGGTAGTCTTGCAGCACGATCGGAATATCGATCGCCTCGCCGATACGGCGAAAATGCTCGATCAATGCGGGTCCGGGCTGGGCAAAGGTCGGTGGTGCGACCATGACACCGGCGGCACCAGCGTCCTGTGCCGCACGACAGGCGGCAATGGCCGGTGACGTGCCATCGCGCGAAGCACCAACGATGATCGGGACGCGCCCGTCGTTGACCTCCATGACGGTCGCAACGACGCGGGCACGCTCCGGCTCGGTCAGCTTCTGCGCCTCACCGGCGACGCCGAGCACGGTGATACCGTCGACCCCCATGGCGATGATGGCGGTGGTCAAGCGACGGAGACTCGGTTCATCGAGAGAGCCGTCCGGCTGAAAGGGCGTCGTCAGAATGTTGTAGATGCCTCGAATCTGATCCATCAGTCCTCCCGTTCCGGCAATACGCTCAATTGACGAAGACGCGCGAGCCATCAAGTTCCTTGATAACGTCGATGCGCGTCGGAAACATCTCTTTCAGTTCGGCGATGTGCGTGATGACCAGAATCGTGTGGAAATCGGGCTCGATCGCGCGGATCGCTTCGATCAGGCCATCGCGGCCACGACTGTCCTGCGTGCCGAAGCCCTCATCGATGACAAGCGTTTGCAAGCGCGCCCCGGCGCGTCGGGCGAGTAGCATGCTGAGCGCGACACTGATGGCGAAGTTGAGTCGAAACGCTTCGCCGCCACTGTAGAGCTCGTATGGGCGCTGGCCGATTTCGTCGCTGATCAGGATGTCGAGCGTCTCGATGACGCCATCGCGACTCTTCGCCTTACGCTGCGTCTCGAAAGTCAGGTGCATCGTATTGCCCGGCATCTTGTCGAGGATGCGGTTGGCCGCGTCTTCCAGCTCCGGTACGACGTTTTCGATAATCATCGCCTGAATGCCGCGTTTGCCGAAGGCGATGACCAGCTCATCGTAGATTGCCTTTTGCTCGGCCGTCCGTGCGCGCTGCTTGAGCGTTACCACTCGTTCATCGGCGAGCACGTGCAGATCTTCGACGCGCTGCCGGGCGGCGCCCAGTTGCTCCTGGGTGTCCGAGCGCGCTCGCTCGAGCCGCGCCAATTCCGCATCGAGCAGGTCAAATTCATCGCGCGTTTGGCTCAATCCGGCGAGGCTTTCGGTGAGTGTCGCTTCTTGTTCGATCTTCTGATCACGACTCATCGTGCGATCAGCCAGCGCCTCGTCAATCATCTGCAACTGCTGTTGCTCTGATGCGAGCGCGCTTTCAGCTGAACGCAGTTTGCTCGCTTCGTCATCCACACCCGCGAGTTTCCGGAGACGCTCCTGCACCTTCTGATAACGCGTCTCGTCAAACGGAATCGCGGCGAGCTTTTTGTTGAGCGATGTCAACTCCGCCCGCTCGCTCGCAGCGAGGTCGGCCCCTTCGAGGCACGCTACCAGCGTCGCTTCGATGGCGCGCTGCTCGCTCAGCTCCGCTTCGGCACGGGTTGCCGCAGCGAGGCGTTCAGCCAGCGTGGCCTCCTGGCGTGCCAGCGATTGACGCTGTTCCTGCTGCTGTTCGAGCTGCTTGATTTCGCGCTTGCTCTTCTCGATCGCCTCGTCGATGCAACGGATTTCAGTGCGATTGGCACGGTAACGGCCGCCCTGTTCCTTGCCCTCGATTTCGTAATCGGCGCGCAAGCGTTCGCGTTCTCCCGGCCCAAGCGGCTGGCGGCAGATCGGGCAGCTGGCGGTCGCCAGATCAAGCTGGGCGATGCGAGCTTTAAGATCGTTCATATCGTCCATCAGCCGGCGGTTCTCGGCGGCGAGCTCGCCGCTACGCGTCTCCTGTATCGAACGATCCGAGCGGACCTGATCGAGGCGTGTCGTGACCTGGGCCAGCTTCTCTATTTCGCGTTGGAGTTTGATTTGGTCGCGCTCGACGACGGCTCGACCGGCGACCGTTGTATCCAGAAGGACGATACGGTCGCGTACCGATTGCAACTGCGTTTCGACGGAGTGGCGCGCTTTCTGGATCGCCAATTCAACAGTGCGATGTCGGTTGAGTAACGCCTGACGCTGCGCGAGTGCGCCGCCGATCTCCTCGTGCTCACGCCGGAGCGATTGCAGTTCGCGGTGGCGCGCGACGATCTCATCCTTGCGCGCGAGTATCGTTTCCTGCTGCGCGATGCGCGCGGCCGTCGCGGTTCTCGTCTTCGTGTGTCGAGCGATTTCATCGTTGAGCGCGGCGATTTCTTTCCGCAAAATATCGCGCTGTCCGGCGGCAAGCTCAAGCAGCTTCAGTTGTTGCTGAACGGAAGCGACCCGTTCTTTAGCTGCTTCGACCTGTTCGCTGAGCGAGAGGAGCTCGGTCCCGAGTCGCTCGACCTCGTCACGACGCATTGGCAACTCGGCAAGCCGCAGGTCCATGCGCTCGATGGCGGCATCGATCTCGCGGAGCGTTCGGTCATGATCGCGCAGCTGCTGCCGGGCGATCTCTTCGTAGCGGTCGTAGTCGGAAAGGTTGAGAATCTCGGAGAGCGTCTGCTTGCGGAGCGCCGGGGTTTTGGTCGTGAATTCGTCGGCCCGGCCTTGCAAAATGAACGCCGAGTTGATAAATGTGTCGTAGTCCATCTTGAGCAGCCGGTCAATCGCTCGTTGCGTCTCTCGAGCCGTCGCTCCGCTGATCGTATGCCAGCCGCTTTCGTCAAGCGTTTGGAGATCGAGCGCGAGTTGCCCGGTTCCGCCACGAGCCCGACGACGGGTCACCCGAAACTCCTGACCCTGGAGTTCAAAACCGAAGGTGACTTCCATTTCGGTGGCGTTGAGCGCGATGAGATCCCGATCACTGTTGACGCGGGCTTTGCCCCAGAGCGACCAGGTGATCGAATCGAGCAGGGCAGATTTGCCGGCTCCGTTTTCGCCGGAAAGACAGGCGACGCGGACGCCGCGCAGATCGATCTCGATACTCGAGCGATAACACATAAAATTCCGTACGCTGATGGACGTCGGGATCATGACTCACCATCGGTTGTATGACGAACGTTCGACTGAAGTAGGCGACCCGCTTCTTGACCGGCAACAAGTATACTCTCGTGGCGTTTTTGCGACTCCGATCGCCTCGCCGCGCGTTAACCGTTGAAGACGCTTGATTCCGGCCCGACCATCTGATAGGGGGCGGATTCGAGTGACGACCTGGTCCAGGTGAGGAGACAACGCGCCATGTCCGAGCAGCGCAACAACGCGAAAATCCCCGAGAACGATCCGGACGAGGTTGGCGTACGATCCTCGGTGCCTGACATTGCTCCTTCCGACGACGACTTGAGCGCCGAGCCACAGGTTGAGAGCGAAGATCTCGACGAGATCGCGCGTTTCGATCCGAACGTCGTCACCGATCCGGTTCGCCTCTACCTGCGCGACATCTCACAGGTGCCGCTCTTGACGGCGCAGGACGAGGTGCTCCTTGCGCAGCGCATCGAGCAGGGCGATATGGATGCCCTGCAACGCTTCGTGCGCGCCAACCTGCGTCTCGTCGTCAGCATCGCCAAGCGTTATCTCGGACGCGGACTCTCGCTGCTCGATCTGGTACAGGAGGGGAACCTCGGCCTGATGCGTGCCGTCGAGAAGTACGACTGGACGCGCGGCTATCGCTTCAGCACCTATGCCACCTGGTGGATTCGCCAGGCGATTACCCGTGCCATCTCGGATCAGGGGCGTACCATCCGCTTGCCGGTCCACGTGACCGACAGCATCACCCGCTACCGGCGTTCGCTGGCACAACTGACGCAGGAGCTGGGGCGGCCACCATTGCCGGAGGAACTGGCCGAAGCGATGAGCATCCAGCCGGAAAAGCTGGAGCAGATCATTCAGGCTGCCCAGCGGACGATCTCGCTCGATACACCGTTCAGCAGCGAGGACGAAACGAATCTCGGCGACATCATCGCAGACGAGGTAACACGCGGCCCGCAGCAGGAAGCTGAAGAGGTGCTCTTGCAGCGTG
>JAICWZ010000050.1 GCA_025966355.1 Thermomicrobiaceae bacterium | reverse complement strand
CCGATCGGGCAAATTCAGAACCTGCTGGTCAACAAGTCGCTCTTCAATGGGCTGGTGCGCTTTAGCGCCGAGGACTGGTCGCCGCAGCCCGATCTCGCCGAGAAGTGGGAGATCTCCAGCGACAAGCTGACCTGGACGTTCGCGCTTCGTCAGGGTGTCAAGTGGCACGACGGCAAACCGTTTACCGCGGATGATGTCGTCTGGTCGCTCAAGATGTACGCCGATCCCAACGTCAACAGCATCCTGCTCGGCAACCTCAAGCCGCTGACCGCGATCGAGGCCGCCGACCAGTACACCGTCAAGCTGACGAGCAAAGAGCCATATTCATCGTTGCCGGAACTGCTCTGCTACCTGACCTTCATGCTGCCCAAGCACCTGCTGGAGAATGAGAAGTTTGATCGCAGCAACTTCCCGCAGTCGTTCATCCAGAAGCCGATCGGCACCGGCCCGTTCAAGTTCGGCGAACACCAACCTGGCGATCACTTCACCGTCCTCGCCAACGAGGACTACTACGAGGGACGCCCGTACGTCGATCAAGTGATCTACCGCATCGTCAAGGATCAGAACTCGACGATTTCGCAGGTGAAAACGGGCGAACTCGATGTCGCCTGGCCGACGGTGGCGCAACTCTCCGGGCTCGAAGGCAGCTCAAACATTCGTATCGCCGAGCAGGGATTGATGGACTACCGTTTCTTCTCCGGCTATCAGAAGAATCCGAAGTTCGGCCCCTGGTTTAGCGATAAACGCGTGCGCGTCGCGATGGCCCACGCGATCGATGCCAACGGCATCATCCAGCAGGTGACCAAGGGCAAGGGCAAGCGGAGCAACGGGCCGATCCCGCCGGCGCTCAAGAACTGGTATTTCCCGGATCTCCCAACCTACGACTACAACCCGGATACCGCGCAGCAGCAGCTTATGGACTTCGGCTTCAAAAAGGGCTCCGATGGGGTGCTCGAAAAAGATGGCCAGAAGTTCAGCTTCATCATGTATTCTGATACCGGCCAGCCGGAGCGCGAGCAGACTGCGTTGATCCTGCAACAGAACTTCAAGGACATCGGAATCGACGCCAAGTATCAGGGGATCGAGTTCGCCCAGTTGCAGAAGGCGTATCGCGTCGATCACGACTTCGAGTCGATGGCCTACTACTACGTCACACCGGCCACGCCCGACCTGCACTCCTACTGGCAGACGGATGGATCGACGAACGAGTGGGCCTATTCGAACACCGAGGTCGACAAACTCTTCCTCGATGGTCTGGCCGAGTTCGATCCCGACAAGCGAAAGGCGATCTACAAGCAGCTCTACACGATCCTCGCTGAAGAGCAGGCGGTAAACTATATCTATCATCCAACCGAGCTCCAGGCGATCTCGACAAAGTTGCAAGACTGGCCGGATACCGACTACCGCGACGCGATGCTCTACCTGAACAAGGTCTGGATCGAGTAAGCCCGCGGAAGATGGGGCAACGTCATGGGACAGTACGTCGTTGGCCGGCTCGCACAATCGGTGGTGTTGCTCATCTTCGTGAGCATCCTGACGTTCGGCTTGATCCACGTGGCGCCCGGTGGGCCGGCAGTTCTGCTGGCCCCCGGGATGTCCGGCGCACAGATCGCCGAAGCGCAACAGAGTCTCGGTCTGAATGACCCGATCCCGGTGCAGTATGTCCGCTGGCTCGGCCATCTCATGCACGGCGACCTTGGTAAGTCGTACAGCCAGGGACTCGACGTTACGACGTTGATCACCAAACGTCTGTCGGTAACGCTGCAACTCCTCTTCACGGCGCTGGCGCTTTCAGCCATCTTCGGCATCCTGATCGGTGTCGTCTCAGCGATGCACCGCAACTCGCTGATCGATCATCTCGCCACCGGCTTCTCGTTCTTCGGCATGTCGGTGCCGACCTTCTGGCTCGGGCTGATGCTGATCATTCTCTTCTCGATCAAGCTTCACCTGCTCCCGTCGTCCGGGGCACAGACGCTCGGTCAGCCGGCCACCGTAACCGACCGGCTGGAGCATCTGCTGATGCCGGCGGTTGTGCTGGCGGTCGCCAACCTGGCGCAGATCGCGCGCTATACGCGATCGAGCATGATCGAGGTGCTGCAGGCTGATTACCTGCGGACGGCGCGCGCCAAGGGCTTGCGTGAGCAGAGCGTTGTCTGGCGACACGCGCTGCGCAACGCCATGATCCCGGTCATTACCGTTATCGCGCTCGGCATTCCGCGCATGGTCGGCGGCGCCGCCATCACCGAAAGCGTCTTCGCCTGGCCCGGCATGGGGCAGCTCGCGGTCGATTCGGCGCTGCAACGCGACTACCCGACGATCATGGGGATCACGATGATGGTTTCGGTCGTCGTGATTCTGACAAATTTCCTGACCGACCTCAGCTACCTGTTGATCGACCCGCGCGTCAAGCTCAGCCGAGGGTAGGGAAGCGTGTCGACAACCGGATTGGCACAGCATGAGCAAGAACAGGGGACGAGCCGCGCGGCGCTCACCGGCGAGCGAACGAAACGCCCGAGCGTGTTACAGCGCTTCGCCGAGAACCGCTTCGCGCTCGTCTCGGCCATCTTCCTGATCGTTGTGATCGTGGCGGCAATTCTGGCACCGGTCATCGCGCCGTACGATCCGACCCGGATCACGATCGGTACCGAACTGCAAGGGCCGTCGTTCAAGCACTTGCTCGGCACCGATCCGAACGGGCGCGACGTCTTCACGCGCATTCTCTATGGTGCCCGCATCTCGCTCTCGATCGGTGTCATCGCCATGCTCATCTCGGTCTTTGTCGGCACGACGCTCGGCGCGGTCTCCGGCTATTTCAGCGGTTGGGTCGATTCACTGGCGATGCGCCTGACTGACGCCATGCTCGCCATCCCGGTCTTCTTCCTATTACTGGCCGTGCTCGCCTCGCTCGGGCCGACCGTTCCGACGATCGTTATCGCCATCGGTCTGACAAGCTGGATGACGACCGCACGCGTGGTGCGGAGTGAAGTGCTGCGCGCGGTCAATCTCGATTACGTACTGGCTGCCGAGCTGCTCGGCGCCAGTCGCGCACGGGTGATCGTGCGACACCTGCTGCCGCAGGCGCTTCCCTCGATGCTGGTTGCTTCGACGCTCGGAGTGGCCCAGGCGATTTTGATCGCCTCCGCCCTCAGCTACCTCGGCGTCGGCGTGCAGCCACCGACCGCGTCCTGGGGCAACATGTTGAGCGACGCCCAGAGCTACATCTTCTCCGAGCCAATGCTCGCCATCTGGCCCGGACTCATGATCCTCTTCACCGTCCTCGCCTTCAACTTCATCGGCGATGCCTTGAGAGATGCCCTGAGCCCGTACCAGAACTGAGCGGCAACGAGGAATTTTCTCGCGCAGAGACGCAGAGACGCGGAGTTTTTATATTAGAAAACGCTGCGTCTCTGCGCGAGATACCGTCCGCTTACCGCTGCCGCGGATCCAGCGCATCCCGCAGTCCGTCACCCAACAGGTTGACAGCCAGCACCGTGATGAGGATAAGCAGGCCGGGGAAGATGGCGAGGAAGGGCGCGCTGATGACGTAGTTCTGCGCGTTTGTAAGGAGGTTGCCCCAGCTCGGTGTCGGCGGCTGGATGCCGAGTCCGAGGAAGCTGATGGCGGCTTCCGAGGTGAGGTGGATCGCTACGATCAGCGTGCCGGTGACGATGATCGGCGCCATCGCGTTCGGCAGGATGTGTTTCCATACGATACGCCAGTGGCTGCAACCGGAGGCACGCGCCGCCTCAATATAGTCTCGCCCACGCAATGAAATGAATTCGCCGCGGACGATTCGCGCCAGCACGGGCCAGTCGAACAGTCCCAGAATGAGCAGAATGCTCGTGGCCGAGGGATGGGCCACAGCCGCTGCCAGGATCAGCAAGAGCAGAAAGGGGATCGTCAGGATCAGCTCGATCAATCGATCGATGACGACATCGGACCAGCCTCCGAGATAGCCGGCCGTCATGCCGAGAATCGTTCCGATCGCAGTCGCGATCACGGCTGATGAGAAGGCGATCCAGAGCGAGAGCCGCCCACCGTAGACCGCGCGGGCGAACGCGTCGCGCCCGTATTCATCGCGGCCAAAAGGATGACTGAACGACGGCGAAGCGAAGGTTTCACCGCGCGCCTGCTCCAGCACGCGATCGTGCGGAAGCCAGAGCGGAGCGGAGAACGAGACGATCGCTAGCGACGCCAGCACGACGAGCGCCACAATCGCCAGCGGGTTGCGAATGAAGCGGCGCCAGACCGATGTCGGTTTGTGCTCACGCTCCCCGAACAACGGGAGCGGGCCGCTCGCGGCGAGTTCAAGATCCGGCGTTAGTGTTTTTTCCATGCCCAGTCTCTTCTACTTTGCACGCTCACAGCTGAATCCGTGGGTCGACGAAGCGATAGCAGATATCAGCGAGCAGATTTCCGATCACGATGGCGACCGCCGAGATCATGACCATCGTCATCACCACCGGCGTATCCCGCTTGCTGGCCGACGTGACGATCAACTGTCCGAGGCCGTTCCAGGCGAAGATCTGCTCAGTGATGATGGCGCCACCCACCAGCGCCGGCAGGCTCAGCCCAAGCAGCGTGATGATCGGCATGAGGGCGTTGCGAAAGGCGTGCCGAAAGAGTACGCGCCGAGCCGGCAGTCCCTTCGCGTGCGCCGTGCGCACATAATCCTGCTGCAGCACTTCGAGCATCGAGGAACGCATGTAGCGCGACCAGCCAGCCGTTTGCACGATCGTCAGCACGGTGACCGGCATCACCAGATGCTTGAGGTGATCGACGAGGTTGAACGGCTCGCCGATCGTCTGCGTGCCGCTCGTCGGGAACCAGTGGAGTTTGACCGAGAAGAGCAGGATCATCATGATCGCCAGCCAGAAGGAAGGGATGGCGATCCCGACAAAGCTGAGGACGGTCACCGTGTGATCGGCCAGCGAATACTGGCGCACTGCCGAAATGATCCCGATCGGGATGGCTAAGAGTAGCGAGAAGAGTGTGGAGAGGCCGAGCAGTTCGACGGTGCGCGGTAGCCGTTGGATAATGATCGAACTCACCGGACGCCGCTGGATAAGCGAGGTACCGAGATTGCCATGACCCCAGTTGCCGACGATGCGGAGATATTGGCGATACCACGGGAGGTCGAGCCCGAGGTAATGCCGGTACTGCTGCACCTGTTGCTCGTTCGCCCGCTCGCTGATGGCGAACTGCGAAGCATCGCCCGGCGCCAGATAGATCATGAGGAAGACGACGATCGAGATCCCGATCAGCAGCGGGATCGCCTGCAGGAGCCGCCTGACAATGAATCGTCCCATTTGTCACCTTCGCCAGGCGCCAGAGCGTCGGATCGACGCTCTGGCGCTGTACGATTCCAATTCGCGTCGTCCAACGGTCTAGCTGGTGCGCCAGAGCTTCCAGGTATCCCAGTACTGCCACATGGCGTTCGGCTGGTAGCCCTGCAAGTTCGACTTGACCAGGATCAGATCACGCGGGAAGCCGAACCAGAAGGCCGGCATGTCGTCGGCGATGATCGACTGGAACGTCCAGAGGTCATCTTTCTGCTTCTTGAGGTCGGGCTGGCGAATGATCAAGTCCAGCGCCTTGTCGGCATCCGGGTTCGACCATGCGCCGAAGTTGCGCCCCTGGGGATTCGTGCGCGGGTCCCAGGTGCTGTAGTAGTAGGTGTAGTCGCTGAATCCCGCGAAGAGGATGCGGCTGTAGAAGTAGAGATCCCAATCGAATGTCTTCTGCCAGCGATCCTTCAGCGCGGCCGGTTCGAGCGTATCGATCTGCATCTGGATGCCGAGCTTGCGGAAGTCCTCTTGCACCGAGACGGCGATGCGATCGACCGGGTACTGGTTACCGTTGGAGACGATCGCGTCGAGCGTAATCGGCTTGCCATCCTTGCCCACGAGGTTGCCGTCACTGCCAGTCTTGTAGCCGGCGGCTTCCAGCATCTGCTGTGCCTTGGCCATATCGTAGTCAGGGCTCTTGAGGTCGGAGTCGTAGGCCCAGGGGAATGCGATCGAGCCAATCTTCGACTCATCGACGAAGCCCTGGAAGATCGCCTGCGCGTACCCCTTGCGGTCGATGCCGGTCGAGAGCGCCTGTCGCACCGCCTTGTCGCTGAAGAAACCGGGATTCGCTGCTTTGGGATTCTTGAAGTTGATCCAGGCGCACATGAAGGCGACGGCATAGGCGCTGTAGAGCAGCCCGTCCTGGTTCTTAACCTGATCGACATCGGTCGCGGTGAGCGGCCAGAGGAGATCAGTCTCGTTGTTCAGCCAGGCGGTCAGCCGGTCCTGCGACTGATCGACCTCCTTGAAGATCATCCGGCTGAAGTGCGGCTTGCCCTGGAAGTAATTCTCGTTGCGCGTATATTGCAGGTTCGGCGGGCTGGAACCTGGCTCGTATTTTTCCTGCTTCCACTGGCCGGTTCCGATGAGCATGTTGGTATCGTAGGGGAAGCCCTTGAGCGTCTTGGCGCCGTTTTCGCCCTTGCCAGAATCCCAGTACTCACCGAACTGCTTCTTCTGCAGGATGAACTGGTTGCTGGCATTCAGCACCCAGTCGCCCGACATATCGGTCAGCGGGAACTTGACGGTATGCGCGTCAACGACGACCGGATCGTCCTTCATGAGCACGAAGAAACGCGCGACGCCACTCTCCGGATCGTCGCGATAGACGATCATCGAGAAGGCAACGTCGTCGGCCGTGAGCGGGGTGCCGTCCTGCCAGTTGATATCGTCCCGCAGGGTAAAGGTGTACGTCTTGCCGTCAGTAGTAACTTCCCAGCTCTTAGCGAGCCACGGCTTCGGATCGAGTGTGTATTCGTCGATCCAGACGAGCGGATCGTAGGAGAAGGTGTACGGCGAGTAGGAATTGAGCGCGGCCGGGTTCAGATCGCTCAAGTCCTCGAAACGAATGAGCGTAATGAGGTCGCTATCGACCGGCGTTCCGCTATATTTCGGGTAGGGGTCGGTAGTGAGCTTAAGCTTGCCGAGTGTCTGGCCCGATGCGATCGGACTCGCGGCCGATGTCGTGGCGGCGGATGTCGCGCCCGTGGTCGCCGCCTGCGTTCCGACTGCCACCTGCGGAGCGCTGGTCGGCGCCGGGGCCGAGAGATTGACGGTGGGGGTCGGGCTTCCGGCCGATTTGCCGCCGCAGGCCGCAAGCAACGCGGCTGCGCTGCCCACGCCACCGAGGATAAAGGTGCGGCGCCGGAAGCGGGTAGCCCGCAACGCGGCACTAAAACCGACACTTTGATTGCTCAGATCCGATCCAATACTCGATTGCACCGATTCGTCCGGTCGCCTGTCCACCATGTTGCCTCCGTTGCACGTCAAGACGACACAGCCTGAAGCGATAATGCGCCTCAAGGAGCATGGACCCAGTTGAATACCCCTCCTCTTGCCGATTCGGCCAATTCGTGAACCTAAATCACGCTCGAATACCGAGTCGGGACCGCTGATTGTTGGAACTGATATCGCACTAGAGTACTGTCCAAACGACTCGCTGTCAAGATGCAAAATGACCGCGAAGCGGCATTGTGGCGGGTGAAACGAGCATATCGCCCGCATACCGGCCCGGCGACCGGTGGGAGGAGCAAGCTCCTCCCCTACGAACGGACGAGCGATTCAGTTGCCGCGCGTGCGGGGGTCGAGGAAATCGCGCAGGCCGTCGCCGACCAGGTTGAAGCCGAGGACAGTGAACGCCAGGGCAAGACCGGGGAAGGTGATGTACCACCAGGCGCTCTGGAAGTAGGTGCGCGCGTCGTTGATCATGGCGCCCCACTCCGGTGAGGGCGGCTGCGCGCCCAGACCGATAAACGAGAGGCTCGCCGTCGCGAGAATCGCATAGCCGATGTCGAGCGTCACCTGCACGATCACCGGTGAGATCGCGTTCGGCATCACGTGCCGAAAGAGCAGGCGCCGGTTCGAGCAACCGCACGAGCGGGCGGACTCGACGTATTCGCGCGTACGCACGGTCAGCACCTGACCTCGCACCAGCCGGGCATACCACGGCCAGTAAACGGCGGAAAGCGCGATGACCGTGTTGCGCAAACTCGGGCCGAGCGACGCCGAAATCGCGATGGCAAGCACAAGAAAGGGGAAGGCCAGGAAGAGATCGGTAAAGCGCATGAGAATATCGTCGATCCAGCCGCCGAAGAAACCGGAGAGCCCGCCGATCAAGACACCGAGCGTGACCGCGATCGTCAGCACGATCGCCGCGACACCGAGTGAGATGCGCGCGCCGCTCATGACGCGACTGAGAACGTCGCGCCCGAGACTATCGGTTCCGAATGGATGGCTCAGCGACGGCGCTTGCAGTTGATCGTAAATCGCCGGTTTCAGCGGATTGTAGGGCGCAAGCGTCGGGCCGAGCAGGCTATCGAAGAGGAAGAGCACGATCAGGAAAACGCCCAGCACATTGAGCCATTTGCCGACGAAGAACTGGCGCAGCCCTCTCTTGATGCGCTCTCCGCGACTATCCGGCAGCGCGAGCCGACCGCTGAAGAGTTTCTCACGCGCCGCGATGGGATCGATCGATTCGGCGGAAGAATGTGTCGTCATGAGTATGAGATCCTTGGATCGAGAATCAAGTACGATATGTCGACCAGCAGATTCATGAAGACATAGATGAATCCGATGATCAGTGTCACCGCCATGATCGCGTTGTAGTCGAACTGCGTCACACCGGTGATGGCGTAGCGTCCGATGCCCGGCCAGGAGAAGATGATCTCAACCAGAATATCGCCGGAGAGAAGCACCCCGATCTGCATGCCGATAACCGTCACGGTCGGCAGTAAGGCGTTGCGCAGCGCGTGTCGCATCACGGTCGTGCGCTCACTCAGTCCTTTTGAGCGCGCGGTCCGGATGTAGTCGAGTCCGAGCGTCTCAAGCATCCCGGCGCGGACCATACGGGTGATCACCGGCAGCACGCCGAAGCCGAGGACGAAGGCGGGCATGAGCAAATGTTCCAGCGCGGTCCAGAAGAGCGGCAGATTGCCGGTGATGAGCGCGTCGATGGTGTAGAGATGCGTAAT
>JAICWZ010000372.1 GCA_025966355.1 Thermomicrobiaceae bacterium | reverse complement strand
GACGCATAGCGCGGGGTAGCCGCCGCCACGGGACCGAGGTCCCGTGCTCCGTAGACGAGTTCCCTTCCGCGGGACTGGGACGATATGAAACGCTCTTTCCTCAGTCCCGAAGGGACTTCGTTTATGGAGCACGGGATTTCGAATCCCGTGCGGGGACGAGCGGGTGCACCGTTGGGTATCAGGCATACGTTCGCATAAAGACACCCCTCTCCCGTGCGGCGCGGGAGAGGGGCCAGGGGTGAGGGCGGCCGCTCGCTACGCCTCGACCTTCGCCTTGTCCGCCCACGGCTTGATGCGCGGCGGGAGGCTCTCGATCATGGCATGGATTTCCTCGTGAACTCCGGCGCCGATCTCTTCCAGTTCAATCCGGTCGAACTCGGCGGTCATGGCATCATCTTCGCTCGCCAGCGACTCCTGCATCGACACGAAGAGACCACTCGTCTCTTCGTCAATGTGCGCACGCAACGCGACGCCGTACGCACGCGCGGCCTTCGCGACCCCGGCGGCGCTGGCGGCATCGCCGGGCGTGTACTTTTCAACCGCCGCGGTATAGGCGGCAGAGAGTCGCTTGCCGTTCTCGTGTTCCTGCTCAAGCTGGTGCGTCAGCGCCGTGGTGGTCGACGAAGCCGGCATACGCGCGAAGACGGCCCCCTCTTCCTTACCGTTATGGCACTGTTCGACAAAGATCGAAAAAAATCGTCCAACATCGGTGAAAACGTCAGCCGGCACCGGTACACCCTGTTCCGCGGCGGTCAGCGCCGGTTCCAGACTGTCGAGCACAAAGAGCACTGCGTTGTGTTCGTCGCGCAACGTTTCAATCGACTTCATGATGGTGTTCCCTGCTCCCAATTAACTGGCGATACGGGTGATCTTGACCTGCCAGACGTCCGGCCCCTCTTCGACATACTCCCAGCCCGCTTCGCCGGGGTGCTCCGCCATCAGCTGATAGTAGAGCGGTTTCGGATCATGATCGTTGACCAGCCGCATCGTCTCGCCGACTTTCAAGCTGGTGAACTGGTTGAAAATCATCGGATGTCGCTCGCGTGGCGAGATCTCGCGTACATCGAGCCGTACTTCGTTGGTTGATTCAGACACGTGGATACATCCCTTCGTCGAGTAATCGTTCGCTCGACCCTTATCGAGCGTTCGTTCGAACACGCGGTTGCAGTTCCGGCGTGCGCCAGTGCCGGGCGATCCGGACGACATTGATCAGGAAACAGCCGATCCCAACCGCGATCGTCATGCCCGAGACGACCGCA
Source organism: Thermomicrobiaceae bacterium (assembly GCA_025966355.1). Taxonomy (GTDB): domain Bacteria; phylum Chloroflexota; class Chloroflexia; order Thermomicrobiales; family Thermomicrobiaceae; genus CALAGB01. The sequence goes on along the minus strand of JAICWZ010000372.1, from coordinate 1,742 downwards.
AGCGTCCGGCTGTCAAGCAGCAGCGCCCCTGCTGACACGATTAATCCGGCGAGCCAGACGGCGAATCCGATCAACGCCAACCGGCGTCGATAGAGATCTTCAAGCCGCGGAACCTTGTATCGACCGGCCAGCGGCGCATAGCTCCGCAGCCAGATCAAAAAGGTGGCGATCTTGTAGAACATCCCCATCATGGCGGTCTCGACCATCCCGGCGATGCCAAACCAGACGGCGGCGACCCAGATCAGGCTCAGCGCCGGCGCATCGGTGACCAGCCCGACGATGACGAGCCCCATGGCCAGCAGCCCCATCGCCGCCGCCAGAACCATGAACGGCATATGGATGTCGATGCCGCGTCGCCGTCGGAGGCGATAGAGGCGGGTGAGCTGCGCCGCGAAGGCGACGTGCGCCGCGAAAAAGAGTCCGGCGCCCGCGACCAGAATCGAGGTTGGCAAACCGAAGAGCGCGCTCACCGCCAGCAGCCAAACGCCGCCCACCAGCAGCGCGAAGCCGAGCCATGCCAGGCGCGGATGCAGGCTTCCCTCGCTCACGGTGAACATGCCGATCAGGCGATAGGCCACACCCATCAGCAATACCATCACCCAACCGCCGACCATGAGGACGATATGCGTGGCGAGCAGCCGCAGCGTCATCCCGCCGAGGAATCCGGCCCCGCGATTGAGCGCCAGCAACAGCCCGAGCGTCATGCCGCCCGCCAGCCCAAACAGCGACGCAGCGATGTGCCAGCCGACGATATCGATCACCGGCGCACGCATCAACGTGAGGACAAGAACGGCGATGTAGATGGCGAAGCCGAGCACCATCAGCGTGCCGCCGCTCCCGAGCAACGGCAGACGCCCGGTGTACAGGCCGCTCAAAAAGGCGACGATTCCCGCCAGCAGGAACCAGAACGACACCCGCCCGAGTCGTTCCGAAGCGATCGGCGTTTGCAGCACGACCGGCACGAGCTGATAGCTGGCGCCGACGATCATGACACCGACGACGCCGATCGTATTGAGGTGGACGAAGACGAGGAGCTTTGATTGGTAGTAGCCCCCCAGGAGCAACGGCATTGCGAACGGCGCCGTGAGCGCGACGAACAGCAGATCGACGAGCGCGAACGCGAGAAAGCGCGCCGGAAGATCGATCGACGGCGCCGAGCGTGAGGAGATACCGGAGGACATGGCTCCGACGGCGCCGGTCATTGAGCGGCCGCCTCCGGCTTATGGATGAGGATTTCGATGTCAGACGGACCGAGATCACGCGTCTCGTGCAGATAGCCCAGGTCATCGAGCTGCGGGTACAGGAACATCGGCCGGCGCACATGATGCACGAGCAGCGTCTTGCCCGGTTCCATCTCCTCCAGCGCGGCGAGAATTCGCATCATCGGCTCGGGCGGCACGAGCTCGCTCACATCGATCGTGATCGTCTCGTCGCCGGCCCAGCTCGTGCTGCTGGGTTCAGCCTGTTTCGGCACCGAACGCTTGGCGGCTTTCGCCCCACTGTTGAAGAAGAGGATCTCCCAGTCATCGTCGGCGAGCTGCCGGGTGACATGCTCGAAGCCACGCATGCGCAGCACGTCATAGAGCGGCACCGGCTCAAAGCTATTGCGCAGCTGGAGGACTTCGCCGGGAGCGACCTCACGCACGGCGCTCATGATGGCACCGAACGGCTCTTCGCCGCGCTCGTGCAGCGGTCGAACGTCGAGGTCGACAGCGACCGGCGCCGTTCGCGCCCACTCCGGT
>JAICWZ010000153.1 GCA_025966355.1 Thermomicrobiaceae bacterium | reverse complement strand
TTTCGAAGGCGTTCAGGAGTTGCCGGATGTAGTGCGGGGCGATCCCGCGTATCGCGGCCGCTTCCAGCAGGGTCGCCATCGGCGGACCTTCGTCCACGAAGATGCGGATGTAGCCCTCTGGCTCAGCGAGCTTCAAGGCCCGTTCCAGCGGCATGAGTGACCCGGCTGTGTTGCCTCGCGCGTGGTGAGCGAGCGCCTGTACCGCCAGGATTTCGATGACTCGTCCCGTCCGGCCTCCGTCGTCCGCTGCTTGCAGGAGGCGCTCCAGCAGCCCGATCGCATCGAGCAGCGAGCGCTCGGAACGCTCGCTCGTGTACTGGGCCAGAAGCAGCCTGGCAAGCGTGATGTGTTCGAATTCGCGCAGATAGCTGAGGTCGTCCTCAACAGACAGGCCCTGTTCTCTCGCCCAGCTGAGCGCTTCACGCAGATAACCTTGCCTGATGTACACGCGTGCCGTCAGCGCCGCGATCGGGCGGACGTTGGGGAAAAAGTCTCGCATATAAAGACGCTCAGCTTCTTGAAGCAGATTGAGCGCCCCATCGAAGTCTCGTTCCACCTCTCGAATGCGAGCCATGGCCACGCACCAGCGATAGCGGTTTTGCGGCAGGCCCGCGTGCTCAGCCGCCGATTGGCTTCGCTCCAGATCCCGCACGGCGGCAGGCAGGTCGTTACGCTCACGATGGAGCTCGCTCATGCCGACGTACATGTCGGACGTGCCGCGCATCGCCGGCATACCGAGATCGACCGCATGCCGCAACCCCTGCTCGTAGGTGCGCATGGCGTCGTGGAGACGACCCTGCGCGATCCGTATATCAGCCAGTGCGATGGCGCAGCCGAGCGAATCCGCGTGATAGCCGGCCTGCCGCAGATTCGCCATGCCTTCGGCATACGACCGGTGAGCCTCCGCGAGATCCCCACTGGTCCAGGCCGCAAGCCCGAGGAGCCCCGCTGCCGCTCCGCGCCCCAGATAATCGTCCTCGGGGACGAGGTTGAGCGCTCGCTGAGCGTGTTTCACCGTGTCGGCGACATTGCCCAACACTAGGGCGTAGCCTGCGCGGTGTACGGCGACGGCACCCGGGAGGCGGCGGAATTCCTTGTCGTCCATGACGACCATCCCGGCCGAAGAGGTTCCCTGCGACGCACGTGTGTCTTCCCCATCGGCCGTCGCATCGAGCCACCGTTCGGCGCTCCGCAGGTGGGCTTCAACTCCCTCGATCTCGCCGGTCTGCAAGAGCACACCCGCGAACACATTGCTCAGCACCGGCCGGACGTGGACCACCTCGTCAGGGAGCGCCGCGAGCCAGTTCAGCAGTGTCGCCTCCTGCCGATTCCGACGCATGGCGGGCATTGCTAGCTCGATCAGGTCCGCCGCGCGCTCGAAGTCGTCAGCGGCCAGCGTGTGGCGGATCGCATCGGACCGCTCGCCGTTCTGCTCGTACCAAACGCTCGCCCGCCGGTGCAGATCAGGAACGCGATCGGGCTGCTCGTGCGTTAAGTGCGCAGAGAGCACGTCGGCAAAGAGATGGTGATAGCGATACCAGTGGCGCCGGTCGTCAAGCGGAACGACGAACAGGTTCCCACGATCGAGCGCCTCCAGCATCGCCTTCCCATCGCCCTGTCCGGTGACGGCATCGCACAGCGGGCCGCTCAACCGGTCCAGGATGGACGTCTGTAGCAGGAAGCTCCGAACATGTTCAGGCTGACGCTGCAACACCTCTTCGACCAGATAGTCGACGATATAGCGGTCATCCCCGGCGAAGCCGGCGATAAAGCCGGCAGCATCGCCCCGCCCTTGGATCGAGAGCGCCGCCAGTTGGAGTCCGGCGATCCACCCTTCGGTGCGCGACTCCAACGCCGCGACGTCGCTCGTCGTCAGATCCAGTCCCATCGCCTCATTGAGGTATGCCGCGGCTTCATCGGATGAGAAACGCAGATCGGCGGCTCGGACCTCGACGAGTTCGCCGCCCCCACGCAGGCGAGCCAGCGGCAACGGCGGATCGGCGCGGGTGGCGATTACCAGATGCAAGCGCGGGGGGAGGTGATCAAGCAAGAAGGCCATACCGGCGTGGATGTCGCGCGCGTCGATGAGGTGGTAGTCATCGAGCACCAGCACGAGATCATTCGGGACGGCGCCGAGCTCGTTGAGCAGCGTTGCCAGGAGCGTTTCGATCGGCGGGGGCTGGGGTGACTGCAGGAGCGAAACCACGCTCGCGCCGATCCCGGGAACGGCGGTCTGCAGCGCGGCAATCAGGTAGGTCCAGAATGTCGCGGGATGGTTGTCGCTATGGTCGAGCGAGAGCCATGCCGCGCACCGATCATCCGCTGGAGCGGAGGCCAGCCATTCGGTCAGCAGTCTGGTCTTGCCGAAGCCGGCCGGTGCCGAGACGAGCGTCAACGTCGCATCAAAACCTCGATTCAGCCGCTCGCGCAACCTCGGACGTGGCACCAGTCCCGGCCGCGCCCTGGGGACGAAGAGTTTGGTCTCAAGTAACGGAGTTGCCATGATCGGCTCCCGTCGCTCCCGGGGAATACGGGATCGCGGCCGTAACATCTGCCAACTGCACGTTGCGCTGCGTGGCGACATAATACCCGAGAGGCAGGACGCCGTGCCAATGTGGACGTGACGAGCATCCGTTCCGCCACGACGCGTGCCACGATTGTGTCGCGTTCTCGGTCCGTGTAGGATCGACGGACCGGCGCCGTCTGGTCGCCGGTTCTGCCGAGCAATGCTGTGGGAGGGTCGAGTATGGCGATTTCCTGGGATGCTGTTCGCGACGAGGTCACCGGACACCTGCAACAGTTGATCCGCTTCAATACCGTCAATCCACCCGGCAACGAGATTCAGGCGGCCGAATACCTGCTCAAGGTGGTGCAGGCCGAAGGGATCGACGGCAAAATTCTGGAAAGCGCGCCCGGTCGCGCCAATTTCGTGGCGCGCATTCCCGGCTCCGGCCAGGGCCGGCCGCTGATGCTGATGGCGCATAGCGATGTCGTTAGCGTCGAGCCGGATAAATGGACGCACGATCCGTTCGGCGGCGAGATCGTCGACGGCAAGGTCTGGGGTCGTGGAGCGGTCGATACCAAGGATCTGGTCGCCTGCGAGCTGATGGTCATGCTGATGATCAAGCGCGCCAGTCTGACGCTCGACCGTGATCTGATCCTGACGACGTTCGCCGACGAAGAGGCGGGCGGTCACTACGGCGCCGAATGGATGTGGGAAAACCATCGCGAGCTGATCGATGCCGAAGTCGCGATCAACGAAGGTGGCGGCAGCGCCGTCGATATCGAAGGCAAGCGCTTCTACGTCTGTCAGACGGGCGAGAAGGGTGGTGCCCGCATCCGTCTCTACGCTCGGGCTTCACCGGGCCACGCCTCGATGCCGCTCTCCGATACCGCTATGCGCCGGGCGGGACGGGCCGTCGCGCGGCTCACCGATCACACCTTCCCGACGATCATGACCGCGACGGTGGAGCGAATGCTCACCGCCATCGGCCAGACGCTCGGCGGCTCAACCCAGTCGCAGGTGCAGCGCATTCTGGCGAACCCGACCTGGGAAGCGCTTTCCGAGCTGCCGCTCAGTGACATGGAGTTGCGCTCGCTCTATGCCACGACGCGGAATACCGCCGTGCCGACGATTATCCACGGTGGCCACCGCATCAACGTCATCCCCTCGGAGGTGACGGTCGATGTCGATGGGCGTGTGCTGCCGGGGCAAGATCCAGCCGCCTTCGCGGCCCAGGTGCGCGAGCTGGTCGGCGATGAGGTTGATGTCGAGTTCAATGAGGCACGCAGTTCCGAGGGCATCGAAGCGGACCCGCAGTCGGATCTCTTTGAGACGATCTCCAGCACGATGGCCGAACTCGACAACGGCGCCACCGTCGTTCCGTTCCTCGTCGCGGGCGGGACCGACGCCGCGAGCCTGCCGGGCATCAAGGTGTATGGCTTCATGCCATCACGTGACAACCCGGAAGAGATGAATCTGGCGCACTCGCACGACGAGCGCATCGCGATTTCGAATCTCGAATTCGGCACGCGGGCGCTCTACGAGATCGTCACACGCTACTGTCACGCGCAGGGGAACTAATCTGATGGAGGGCGAGATGCGCGGTCTGATCCTGTTCGATATCGACGGCACGCTGTTGCAGGCGGGCGATAAAGATCATCAACTCGCCTTTGTGGCCGCCATGAAGCAGGTCTATGGTCTGCCGGCGACGCTCGACGGCGTGCCGCTGGCCGGTATGCTCGACAGTCAGATCGCGCGCCTCGCACTCAGTCGCCAGGGCCTGAGCGACGATGACATCAACGCCGACCTGGCGAAGATGATTGACGCCATGGGTGTGCACTATGCCGAGGCGATCGCCGATCAGAGCCGCATCGAGCGGCGCCTGCCCGGCGTCGTTGAGATCGCCGAACGCTTGCGCGATGCGCGATTCGCGCTCGGCGTCCTGACCGGCAACGCGCGTGAAGTTGCCCGCGTCAAGCTCGGCTCGGCCGGCATTCTCGACTACTTCCCGGTCGGCGCTTTCGGCGATTCGGCCCGGGAACGGCATCATCTGGTGCAGGCCGCCTGGGACGAAGCCGCCGTGCAGTTCGGACAAACCTTCAGTGCCGCGCAAACCGTCCTCATCGGCGACACCCCGCGCGACATCGCCGCCGCCCACGATAACCAGGCGAAGGTCGTCGCCGTCGCCACCGGCCGCTACAGCGTCGCCGACCTCAGTGCCCATCACCCCGAAGCCGTCTTCCCCGACCTCCGCGACACCGCCGTCGTCGCCCAGGCGATCGAGCGGATGGTGGGGTAGGGAGAATGCCCAGGTCCATAGCGAACTGGCGCGACGATATCGAACGGGCCGTCATCGATTTTGTTGCGGTCGCGGAACTGGCCGACGACCCAATCGCGATCGCCGATATCAGTATCGAATACCTGCCGGCACCGCATCGGCCGAAATCGCTTCTGGTAGGCATGATGGCAGTCTATGGGTTCTGGGGCGATGGCTCGTGGTTGAAAATTGGGAAAGCAGGCCCGAGATCGAATGCGCGCTACGGCAGTCAACATTACAATGCCGGAAGCGCGAAGAGCACACTGGCTGGGTCGCTGGCCGGTGATCCACACATGCTGGCGGTGCAGGGGTTTGACCCACTGTCAGCCGGTGACTGGATCAGGCAGTCGACGCATCGGGTAAACATTCTGATGCCTGCGTCTCACGTCCGGAATTACTCTCGTTACTGGAAGCGTTTCTTCACGTCCGTTTACATCCGCGCTACGAGCAGTAGCTGTCTTCGCGCCTGAATGGCTCGCGATTGCTGAACATTTTGTGCGACGACGATTGGACCGGCTGGTGCGAATTCTTCCTGCGCGCGACCCGCGAGCAAGCCGCCCGCAACGAAGCGAGAGTGCGACAGATCTTCGATCTCTACCAGCAGCGGAAGGAGTGGATCATCCAGCAGACCCGCTCCC
>JAICWZ010000042.1 GCA_025966355.1 Thermomicrobiaceae bacterium | reverse complement strand
TGTAGGTGCCGCGTGGCAGGTTCGGCGGCAGCGGCAGGATCAGTTCTTTCGGGTTGGCACCGATCTGGCTGGCGGGTGTTTCGACCTTTTTGGCATCGGCGTCGTACAGCTGCGCGCTTGAGCCGTTCGGCTGCAGCCGCTCGGTGAATTCGAGCTTCACTTCGGCGGGTGCGGTCGCCACGACCGCGTTGGCGGTCGGACTGCTCGTGTCGAGGAACGCATGCGCCGAAACCAACGCCGGCCAGAGCGCCAGGCAAAGTATGAGTGGCAGGAGGGCGGCGCTTGCGCGCCACCCCCTCGCACATGTCCCTGGTGTGCGTACGATCAAGTCGTTGTGCTTCCCATCTCACCACGGTCTTCGGCGACCGAAGCGTTCGCCCGGCTGCCACGCGCCATCATCATGCCGGCGATGCCCGCGATCAGGCCGAGCACGCCAACCACGATGCCGATGATGCCAAAGAGACGCGCGCTATCCGCCGTATCGCCGGCATCGTGCGCCGTCTGGCTCACCGCCGCGACCGAATCGACCTTCGTCGGGAACTGCATCGCCGAGGCATCCTCGACATCCGAGAAGGTGTCCGGCCCGCTGACAAACGTCTCATCGACCGGCGTATTGTTGATCGTGCCGGAGATATGGAACGTATAGGTGCCTGGCGCCGTCGGGATGAAGTTCGCCTTGTACGATCCGGGGACGTTGAAAACCGGCGACAACGTCAGCGGCATCGTCTGCCCACCGAACTTCACCTCGGCCTTGATCGTTGACGCCAGCCCTTCGACCGGTTTGGCGCTATCACCGGTTCCCTGGGCCACCCGGAAATCGAGCCCATTCGGCTGCTCGTCGATCGACGGTTCATTTAGAAAGCCGACCGTCAGGGTATAGTCGCCGACCGTCTTGTGCTCGTGCGCGCTGGCCAGACCGACGGTCAGCACGAGCGCGATCAGGGCGACGGTCGCCCCAATGAGCGGCCACGCCGGTATTCGGCGTCTGTTCGACATGGAAAACCTCCTTCGCTCATACAGGTCACGTGATCACGGTCGCTGCACGCGGAGGTGGCGGCTCGGGCGGTTCCCCGATACCCGCCAATGGTAAATGGAGCGGCCAGACGAACGGCTCCGACACGCCGGACGAGGCCGCTGAGCCAAACTCTTCGAGCGCAAGGCTGATCTGTTCGCCTGCGACGCCATCTGGTGTCGCCGCCTGGACGACCGGCCCACGCTTGGCGATCTCAGCCTGATGCGATGCCGGTTCGCCATGCTCGTGCTCATGCCCGTCGTCTTCGATCGTGCCGTCATGATGATGGTGATGATCGGCGAGCAGGAAAAGCGAGTGCGGATGCGGCATCTCCGCTCCACAATGACAGGTTGACGGGAAATTGAGGAGTCCGCTGATGAGCGCCGAAACGAGCAGAAGTCCGCCGGCCGAACGGGAAAGCGTGTTGGTTCTCTGCCCTGGCTGCCACGCATACAACGCCGGCACCCAACCTGCTTCAACGAGGGAGGCACGCTAGTTTGGGCGCACCTCAACCGAAACCTTGACCGCGCCGGCCTGCTTGAACGTCAGCGTGAGATCGAAACGATCGCCAACATTCAAGTCGCGATGCAGGCCGACCAACATCACGTGATAATTCCCCGGGTCGAACGATACCGATCCGCCCGCCGGTACATCGACTTCACTGACCGGCTTCATCGACGAAATACCGTTCGCCAGCGTCGATTGGTGCATCTCGGTCGAACCGGCTACATCCGCCGCCGCCGACAGCAGCTGATCGGCCGTCTTGCCGTTATTCTTGATGGTGAAGTAGACGGCATCGGTGACGCTCATATCCATGCCCATTGCCATCGGGCTGCCGCTCGGCATCGTCATATGGCCCATGTCCATCGAGCCTGGACTGCCGCTCGGCATCGACATCCCCGGCATCGACGCGGTCATCGGCCGGGTCCAGGCGCCCGTCACCACGATATCGCCCGTGCTGGCCGAGCCACCGGAGGCCGTGGGGCTGGCATCGCCCGAACCGCACGCCGCGACAATGAAGATGATTGCGATGATGCCGCTCGCGACCAACAGCGTTCGCGCGAACCTGAGAGACACCCATTCCCCTTCTCAGCGCAGCAGCGTCTTGATATCGGAGGTGAACTGCTCGCTCGTCGTGCCGTACGATTCGAGGATCCGCTGCTTGCCCTGCCCGTCGATCGCGATCACCCCCGCCGTGTGATCGACAGCATAGCCGCCATCGGCGTTCGGTTTCTGCGCCTGGAAGTAGATCCCGTATCCGGCCGCCACCTGCTTGATCTGATCGAGCGAGCCGCTCAGGCCGATGAAGCTCGGGTCGAACTTCTGAACATAAGCGTTTAGCCGATCAGGCGTATCCCGCTGCGGATCGACCGTGATCATGATGACCTGCACCTTATTCGCCTTCGAGCCGAGCGCCTCACGCGCCCGCGCCAGCGTCGCGAGCGTCGTCGGGCAAATATCGGGGCAGTAGGTATAGCCGAAGTAGAGCAGCACGACATCGCCGTGATAATCGCTAAGCGAAACCGGCTTGTTGCCGGCCGCTTCGAGCTTGAAATCAGGCGCGACCGTGTTCGCATCGTAGGCCGTGCCGTGAACGGCTGTGTCGCGATTGGCGAACGGCACCAGTCCCGCCGCCCAGGCACTCCCGCCCGCCAGTACCACCAGCAGTGCGGCTATTCCGATCATGAGCGTCGTTCTACGTTGCCAGTGCATGGACTCCACGCCTCTTCCGGGAAAACAAGCGCGACAGGCTCGCGCGATTGACACGATTCTTACACAGCGTAAGGCGGCCGTGTGTCGGGAACCTTTCGCAATCGGGCAGGGGTCACGAGAAATCTCCCGTCAGGCCGGCGCGTGCGCGGGCCGCGCCCGGCGTTGATAGATGCGCTGCCGGAGCACGCGCTGCACGACGACAACACTGACATAGGCAACAAAGACGAGCGCCGTGAGGCAGAAGCTGACCGGATACGGGAAGTAGTAGGCGAGCGTAATGCCGGCCCAGGTAAAGAGGAGCGATAGCAGCGCCGAGAGAAACATCCCGGTGAACGGTCGAGCAACCAGCCGCCGGGCGATCGCGGCCGGGGTAATGAGCAACGCGAAGAGCAGCAGCGCGCCGACCGCCTGCACCGCCTCGGCAATCGTAATCGCCAGCAGGATCAGAAAGACGATGTTGAGCAGCCGCACCGGGACGCCGCGTGACGCGGCCACCGCCGGATCGAGCGAGGCGAAAAGCAACGGCCGCGCGATCGACAGCAGCACGATCGTCGTCAGCAGGCCGACGATCGCCACGACCCACGCCTCACGCGCATGAATGCCGAAGAGCGAGCCGAAGAGGACATTGATGCCCGCCGAGCTATTGGCGCCGCTGCTGCCGGAGGCGTAGATGCTGAGGAAGAGCACGCCGATGCCGAGCACCCATGCGAGCAGTGTGCCGGTCGTCACATCGTTGGCGCGCGTTTTCCCGGCGAGCGTGCCCATGCCAAGCGCCGTCAGCAAGGCGAAGCCGAAGACGCCGAGCAGTGGATTGACGCCGAGAATGATCGCGATGAGCGCTCCGGGAAAGGCAACGTGCGACAGGACGTCGCTGGTGAAGATGAGACGACGCGCCACGACGAAATAGCCGATCAGACCGGCCACGATCGCCAGCGCGCTCCCCGCCAGCATCGCGTGCCGGATGAAGTCGTACTGCCACATCTCGATCATCGCACGCCGCCTGCTCGCGCGATGCGCGCCGGTCGCCAGGCGTTGGCCCGCCAGCCACGACGAGCGCGCGCCAGCAAGAAGAACACAAAAGCGATCGTTGTCACAACGAAGCCGACCGGATAGTCGGTGAAATAGGCGACGGACAGGCCGAGCCAGATGACGATGAGCGCCAGTGATGTCGAGAGCACGATCCCAAGCGCCGGTCGCGTCGTCAGCTGCTGTGCGGTCGCCGCCGGTGTTACCAGGAGCGCGAAGATCAGCAACACGCCGATCACCTGCACCGCCACGGCCACCGAGAGCGCCAGCAACAGCAGAAAGGCGTACGCCAGCAGCCTCACCGGCACGCCACGCGCCGCCGCCACTTCCGGATCGACCGAAACAAAAAGCAGCGGCCGCGCGATCACGGCCAGCACGAGCAGTCCAAGTGCGGCCATGACGGCGATCACCACGACGTCGCGATCGCGAATACCGAGTACGGTGCCGAAGAGAAAGGCGTAGATGTTCGCGGCGTACGACGACGCCAGACGGATGAAGAGTAGGCCGAGGCTGAGGCTGAACACGAGCACCGTTCCGATGGCGATGTCGCTCTCGACCGAGAGCCGCCCGCCGCGTTCGCCCAACGCGCCGATCCCGAGCGCGGCGAGTGCGCCGAAGACGAGCAGCCCCACCACGGGCGAGATGCCGAGCCAGACGGCACCCGCCGCTCCCGCGAAGCCGACGTGCGCGAGCGCGTGTCCCAAAAAACTCTGACCGCGTAGCACCATGAAATAGCCAACCGGTCCGGCCAGCAAGGCAATGAACGTCCCCGCCAGAAAGGCGTTCTGCATGAAGTGGTAGGAGAGCAGCATCCGCAGCGTCTCCACCGGATTCCACGACGGCTGCAACAGCAGCGTCAGCGCGCTAGTGGGCATGGTCATGAGCGTGATAGGCGACGCCCTCGGGCTGACCGACGACCACGATGCGGCCGTCGCGCGTATGCAGCACCTCGATCGGCGTGTCGTACAGATGCGACAACGTCTCCTCCGACATCACCTCGTGCGGTGTGCCGAGCACCGTCTGGCCCCGTGCGATATAAAGCACCCGATCGAGATAGGGCAGGATGGCGTTCACGTCGTGCGCTACCAGCAACACGGCGACGTCGAACTCGCTGGCGACTCGGTGAATCAGCGCACTCACCGCCTGCTGGCTGTTCAGATCGAGACTATCGAGTGGTTCGTCGAGCAGCAAAACGCGCGGTCGGGTCACCAGCGACTGGGCGATCAAGAGTCGTTGCTGCTCACCGCCCGAGAGTTCGCCGATCGCGCGATCGGCGTAGGCAGCGGCGCCAACCAGATCGATCACCTCCTGCACACGCTTTGCCTCGGCGCGCGCTGTCCGGTCGCCGCCCCAGAGCCGGCGCAGGCCAGGCAGCGGCAGCCCCCAGCGCGTGCCGCTCAGACCGAGCTGCACCAGATCACGCCCCCGAATGCGCGTATCGGCATCGAAGGCGTGCCGCTGCGGCAGGTAACCGATCTCGGTACTTCCCCGATGGCTCGTCCGGCCGAGCACCCGAATGCGCCCGGCGCTGAGCGGGATGAGGCCGAGGATCGCCTTGATCAGCGTCGATTTACCGGCGCCGTTCGGCCCGAGGATGGCGATGAATTCGCCTGGCAGCACGCGCAGATTGACGTCGTGCCAGAGCGTCCGCTCGCCAAGCGTCACAGCAGCGCCCTCGAACTCGATGACCGGCTGCTTCATATCCATCAGCGACCCGTCCCCATGGCGAGCGCGCGCTTCAGATCACTGAGCTGTTGCACCTGCCATGCCTGAAAGGTGGCATCGGCCGGATTGAGCGTCTCGGTGATGCCGACGACCGGAATGCCGCTCGCCGTCGCTTTTTGCTTCAGCACCTCGGTATCGGGCGTCGCGTTCTGGGTGTTGTAAACGAGCACGGCAATCTTCTTGTCCGTAATCTGCCGATCGACGGACGCCTTGTCGGCCGCCATCACATCGTTCCCCTCGCTGATGGCGTTCATGAAGCCGGTAGGGGTGATCAAATCGAGTCCGAGCGCCTCGGCCATGTAGACGAAGATGCTCTCGGTCGAGCCAATCGGCGTCCCGCTATAGCTCGCTTTGATCGCGCCAATCAGATCGTGATACGGCTTGAGATCGCTATCGCTGAATTGCTGTTGTCGTTGCCCGATGGCGGCTGCCTGAGCGGGATCGAGCGTGGAAAGATCGTGCGCGATACGCTCGACGACAGCATCGACGACCGCCGGGTCGTACCAGAGATGCGGGTTGTCGCCGCTCTTTTTGCCGGCCAGATCGCCAACGTTCAGGATCTTTCTGCCCTCCGTGGGATTGGCGTCGATCAGGCTCTGCATCCAGGGATCGTAGCCCGCGCCATTCAGAATGACGTAGCGCGCATCGGCCACGGTCCGTGCGTCGGACGGTTTCGGCTCGAAGTCGTGGGGATCGGTGTTGGGATTGGTGATCAGACTGGTCACGTCGACGTACCGGCCTCCGAGTTGTGCCGTGATGCTCCCCCAGAAGCTCTCGGCCGCCACGATCTTGACGCGCGGATCGCCAGCGCTACTGGTCGGTTCACCACAGGCGGCCAGGACCGACGCAAGCCCCACGCCCGCCACGACCGCCAGCAGCGAACGGCGCGACAGCCGCGTATCTGCCCAACGCTGGTTCATCTCGTGATCCACTCCCGTGCCTGTAGCGATCGCGCAGGCCCGGTCGCCCCACGTCACCCTTCGCTCTTATTGATACGTTGTATCACTAATGGGTCGGATGTCAAGCCCGTCATCTGCTACCATTGCGCCAACTCGGGTCACATGGAGGTGCGCCTCGCAGATGGACGAACAGACTTCACACGAAGAACAACCGGAACCGATGACGCCGGCTTCACAGCCGCTGGCCGCCCGGCCCGGATCACCCTGGGTCGCCGGGGAACGGCTGCTCGCGCTCTTCCTGCTGGCGACCGCGCTCGGCTTTATCGGCACGTTGATCGGCTTCGTGCCGCTCATCGCCCTCGCCATGATCATTCCGGTGGCCGCCGCCGCGATCGCCTGACCACTCCAGATCATCGTCAGTTATAGTTGCGTCAATCTTCTTCCGTTTGACCGCGGAGCAACGCATGCCGGCACGTTACTCGCCTGCCACCCGAGCGGTGATGATCGCCCTCTTGCCAAGCACGCTCTTCGTTTCGTTCGACGCACAGCGATTTCTGATCGTGCTGCTCGTCGCGGTCGGCCTGGCGATCGCTGCACTGCCGTTCCTGGCGCCACAAGCTCGACCGATCTGGCGCTACTCGATCTGGAGCTGCGCCATCGTGCTCGGCCTCTCCGTTCTGTTGAGCCATAGTGACAGCGGCGCGAAATCCAACCAGCCGGGCGCGCCGCGCATCGTCAAGCGTGATAGCGCCGCGCCGGGCATCGTCTACTGGGCCAACAACAACACGATCGATGCATTCAATCCCGCGACCGGCACGCAGAAGACGCTTCTCACCCTCCCGGCCGGCAGCGAAATCTCCGATCTGGCGCTCTCGCCCGATGGCAACAGCTTCGCGCTCGTCTACGCTCCCGCCACCAACGACACGGAGGGCGGCATCCAGCTGGCCGTGCTGCCGCGCGCCGGCGGGACACCGCGTCAATTGCTCAGCCACGCTGCTGCCGGTGGCGACCTGGGCCACGTTGTCTGGTCGCCGGACGGACGCTCCATCTTCGTGATGGCAACGCCGCCAAAGAGCACGCTCAGCTCGCTCCTACGCGTGTCGCTCGACGGCGCGGCGCCGCTCAAGATCGCCGATAACGCCGGCGAACCGGCCTGCACGCCCGACGGTCGGACGCTGATCTTCGTCCATACCGATCCGAACGCCGGCAACGCCCAGCTCTGGCGCGCCAATCTCGACGGCTCGGACGCGAAACCGCTCTCGAACGCGACCTACACCGATATCGTTTCGCCGGCTGTCTCTCCCGATGGCAAGACGCTCGCCTTCTCGGCGCCGTACGTCCCACCGGTCCAGGGAAGAGCTAACCCGCGTCTGCCGCTCTTCGGTCCGGCCCGCGCCTCGGCTCACGGCGGCAACTGGGAGGTCTGGACGCTCCCGCTCAGCGGTGGCAATGCGCGCGTGCGCACCGCGATCGGCGAATTTCGCCCTCGCATCGCCTGGTCACCGGCCGGCGACCAGATTGCCATCAACGCCGACCTCGGTCTCTACGTCATCGACCTGACCCAGAATAAAGACAGCCTCTTCGACATCTACACCGGCACCGGCATCGTCTGGACCCGATGAGGGAAGGGGCGTCTCTGCGCAAGATATTCGTTCCCTCACACCGGGTGGCGCAGGCTGCGGATGAAGTTGACGAGGTTCCAGATCAGGGTGTCGCTCAGCTTGTTTTGGAAAGACGGCATCGCGGTGTTCTTAATGCCGTCGCGAATCCAGAGGAAGAGCTGTAAATCGGAGTGATCGTCGAGGTGCGGCGCATGCAGATCGGCCGGGGCTGGATTGAGTCCGGCCGCTGCCGGGCCGTCGCCGAAGGCGTTCGTGCCATGGCAGGCGGTGCAGTTCTGGGCGTAGAGCTGCTGACCGGTCGCGACCGAGGCGGCCGTGAGCGGCACCGGATTCCCCTGTGAATTCGATGGACCCGGTCCGATCCAGCTGATACTGAGCAGCACACCGCAAATGCCGAGGAGCACCACACCGTCGCCGAGTACGCCGCGCCCGAGCGTGCGCCAGTTCGCCTGTGCGCGCAGTCGCCCGCGCAGTCCGAGCAGGATCCGCAGCACCGCCAGCGCCGCCAGCAGTGCGGCCGCCGCCGCCGTGAGACCGGCGAAGCGGGGCGGCGTACCGGGGATATGCAGCCGCTCGCTCGCGGTGCGCGTCACGTTCACCGGCACCTGCGCTTGCCAGTCGACCGCGTTCGGTCGCCGGATGATCAACTTCACCTGCCAGTCGCCGACGACGCTCAGGTCACGCGTTTGCGCCTCCCAGCGACTCTGGCTGCCGGGTAGCGCAGGCAATGCGATCTCGCGAATCGCGTCCGGCTGGCTCTTCTTGGCAACCTCCAATAGCACCGTCGTGTCGGCCGGGAGCGTGCCGTTGGTGAGACTCGCGTCGAGCGTGTACTTGTTCAGCCCCGCCACCGCCGGGGTAATCTGCAAGACCGCGCGAATACCATTCTGATTGAACTGGTAGACCGGATGATCGGCGGTCGCGGAGATCGTCTCTCGCGCCGTCGGCAGGCTGGTCAAGATACCGACAACCAGCAGCACCGCCACCGCGAGCAGTGCCTCGACACGAACGGTGTAGCCGAAATGCCTGGGGGCCGGCTGGCGTCGCACCATGCGCGGGCCGAGCACCAGCAGATTCCAGGCGCCGAACGCCAGCAGCGGCAGGATGAGCAGCAGCTTGACGATGAGCGTCTGACCGTAGCTCGTATGCTCCAGCGCGGTAAGGTTGCCGACCTCCAGCCAGCTGGCGTAGAAGCCGGTCACGACTAAGATGATGACCGAGCCGATGGCCAGCGTCGAAAAGCGCGGGATGACGGCCGAATAGACGACGCGCCGCTGCACCAACGGCAGATCGCGCAGCAGCACCAAACCGGCGACGAGCAGCAGCAACCCACCGACCCAGATGCTGGCCCCGAGCAGATGCAGCCAATCAACGGTAATCGCCAGCTGCCGCCCAACGGTTTGCGCTGCGGCATGGCTGTTCAATGAATAGGGCAGCGCCGTCGCCAAGCCGACGACGACCGGCAGCAGCAGGAGCCGGCGCGACACTCGCTCGCTCCAGAGGCGT
Organism: Thermomicrobiaceae bacterium; assembly: GCA_025966355.1. GTDB lineage: Bacteria > Chloroflexota > Chloroflexia > Thermomicrobiales > Thermomicrobiaceae > CALAGB01. The sequence goes on along the minus strand of JAICWZ010000042.1, from coordinate 78 downwards.
GGCAAGCAGAGCAGCGCGCCAAGGAGCAATAGAAGCGGGATTCGCGCCAGCCAGAGCGTCCCGAAGCGCGTATCGGCC
>JAICWZ010000251.1 GCA_025966355.1 Thermomicrobiaceae bacterium | reverse complement strand
GTGAGATAGGGCGCATCGACCGGCAGGATCGCCATCCAGAGCTGCCCGACTCCGGTGATGAGCAGCCCGATGGTGCTCAGCCAGCGTGAACCGAGGCGATCCGACAGCCGGCCGGAAATCGGCGCCAGCAGCATCATGGTCGAGACCAGCGGCAGGAGTTTCAGTCCGGCGGTGAGCGGCGAATTCGCGAGCACGGTCTGGAAATACCAGCTGAGGATAAACATGGTCGAGCCGCGCGCCACCGCGTTGAGGAGCAGGCTGACGTTGCCGGCCAGAAAGAGGCGAATGCGGAAAAGCGTCGGGTCCATCATCGGGAAGCTGACGTGTCGCTCGACGATCACGAAGCTGATCAACGCGAGCACGCCGGTCGCCAGCAAAAGATGCGTCTCGGTCTGCCCGGCGCGACCCATGACGACAAAGGTCAGCCCGATGAGGGCCGTCGTGATGCTCAACGGGAAGAGGATCATCCCCGGCACGTCGAAGCGCGCCGTGCTTTCGCGCTCCCCTGTTTCCTTCAACTGCAGGAAGGCCCAGGTGGTGGCGAAGAGGCCGAAGGGGATATTGATGAAGAAGATATAGCGCCAGCCGAGTGTTTCGGTGATGACGCCACCGAGCAGCGTCCCGAGGATGAAGCCGCTCACACCGGCCATCATGTTGATGCCGAGCGCGAAACCGCGCTCTTCGTTCGGGAAGGCGTCGGTGACGAGCGCGGTGCTGTTGGCGAAGAGGAGCGCCGCTCCGACCCCTTGCACAAGCCGGAAGATGAGTAGTTCCGAACCGCTCTGCGCGAAGCCGCAAAGCGCCGACGAGAGTGTGAAGATGGCGAAACCGAGGTTGTACGGCCGCACGCGCCCCTTGATATCGGCCAGCCGGGCGATCGGCAACAGGAGCGCGGTGATGACGACCTGGAAGCCCATGACCATCCACATGATCTGGGCGACCGAGGCGTGGATCGAGCGGGTGATATCCGGCAGGGCGATCGTCAGGATCGAGCTGTCGATGGATGACATGAGCACGCCGACCGTCGTGTTGATCAGCACCACCCACTTGTACGCCAGCAACGGTCGATCGGTCTGCTTCGCGCGCATGCGTCCGATCTCCTACCTGCTCGCCGCGCCGCTCAGAGCACCTCTTGTCGCATAGCCGGAGTTCCGCTGTCAAGCGTTTTCGCGCTGCGAACGTACCCGCGTGCTAAACTCGCGCCATGACGGGTGAGTACAATACGTTCGAGAGGCGTTCGCGATGACGAGACTTCCCTTCTGGAAGATGAGTGGGGCCGGCAACGATTTCATCGTGGTCGATGAGGCCGCGTGCGAGGGGCTCGATCGCTCCTGGTTGGCGCGGCAGCTTTGCCCGCGGGCGCTCTCGGTCGGTGCCGATGGGCTGATTCTGGTCGACGAAGTCGATCGCGAGCAGGTGCGTATTCATTTCTATAACCCGGATGGCTCACTCGCCGAGATGTGCGGCAACGGTAGCCGCTGCGCCGCGCGCTATGCCGTCGATCACGGCATTGTCGATCCGGGGCGCTTCCGGCTGCTGACCGATTCGGGCGATCTTGATGTTGTCGCCGGGGATGGCGCCTTTCAGGTTGTCATGCCTGAACCGGAAAACGTGCAGTTCGAGCTGCTGGAGTTTGAAGAAGAGGGCGAACGCTTTGTCGTGCATGGCGTGCGCATCGGTGTGCCACACGCGGTGGTTGTGCTCCCTGATGTCGAACGCTTCAGCGATGACGACCTGACGCGAATCGGCCGTCAATTGCGACACGACGCGCATTTTCCGCAGGGCACGAACACGAACTTCGTTTCGTTCCGGCCGGGCCGGCCGTTGCGCCAGCGGACGTATGAGCGTGGTGTTGAGGCGCTCACCAAGGCGTGCGGTACCGGCTCAACGGCCACCGCCTTTGTCGTGACGTCGCGCTTTGGGCAGACGTGGCCGGTTGCGTTGCAGGTCGATGGCGGGCATCTCTCGGTCGACAGCCGCCACGGGCAGCTCTGGCTCTCCGGCGATGCGCGGCTCATTGCGACCGGCGAGATCGAGCCGGATGCGTTTTCCTGGTGAGCGATTGAGCAACGGGCATGGCTGAGCAGCGCCAGCAAAAGCTCTACACCGTCGAAGAGGCGCGCGCGTTGGTTGAAACGCTCCGCCCCTGGCTGCTGGAGATGCGCGAACGCCGCCGTGAGATTGCCGCCGAAACCGAGGCGTTACGTGAACTCACACCCGAAATGCGCGGCAACGGCCACGCGCCGGAGGTTTCGCGCCGCGAAGGGCGCATCGCCGACTGCGTCGAGGCGATCGGACGGCGGCTCGCTCAGATCGATGAGCTCGGCATTGAGGTGAAGGATCTGGAGACCGGGCTGGTCGATTTCTTCTCGCTACGCGACGGCCAGGTTGTCTACCTCTGCTGGGCGGTCGACGAGCCGACCGTCGCCTACTGGCACGATCTGTCCGCCGGTTTTCGCGGGCGCCAGCCGCTCGAACCGTAGACCGCCCAAATCGAGGGCCGCTATTTGGCGCCCATCTTCACCCCGCGATTGAACTCGCGCCGAAGTGTCGCGATGTTGAGCAGGTCGATCCCCTTCGGACAGACCGCCTGGCACTCTCCCTCATTCGAGCAGCTGCCAAAGCCTTCGGCGTCCATCTGCGCCACCATGCGCACCGCGCGACGCGCCCGCTCCGGATCGCCCTGCGGCAGATCCGCCAGGTGCGTGAGCTTGGCACCGACGAAGAGGACGGCCGAGGCGTTCTTGCAGGTCGCCACACAGGCGCCGCAGCCGATGCAGGCAGCAGAGTCCATCGCCGAATCAGCGGCCTGTCGCGGCACCAGAATCGAGTTCGCCTCGGGTGCCGCGCCGACGTTTGACGAGACGTAGCCACCGGCAGCCATGATGCGATCGAACGCGCTTCGATCGACCGTCAGATCCTTGATGATCGGGAAGGCTCGTGCTCGCCACGGCTCGATCGTAATCGTGTCACCATCATTGAAGAAACGCATGTGCAACTGGCACGTGGCCGTGAAGCGATTCGGGCCGTGCGGGCGGCCGTTGATGACCAACCCGCACATCCCACAAATGCCCTCACGGCAATCCGAATCGAAGGCGATCGGATCTTCGCCGCTCAGGATAAGCTGCTCGTTGAGGACATCGAGCATTTCGAGGAACGACATGTCCGGCGAAATGTCATTGACCTCGTACTCGACCATATGGCCCGTGACATCCGGCCCCGGCTGTCGCCAGATAAGCAACGTGAGTCTCATTCCGCCCATCCTGCTTCCATCCGTACTCTTCCGTCTTCCACCCTGCATGCCTACTTGTAGCTTCGCTGCGATGGATGCACGAAGGCGAACTCAAGAGGCTCCTTATACAGCAGCGGCTGTGCCCCAACCCCCGCGAACTTCCAGGCCGCGACATACGAGAACTCGTCGTCGATGCGCAGCGCTTCGCCGTCCGGCGTCTGGCTCTCCTCGCGGAAGTGACAGCCACACGACTCCGTCCGATGTAACGCGTCGATGGTCATCAGTTCGGCAAATTCGAGATAATCCGCGACACGTCCAGCGTATTCCAGGTTGTAGTTTTTGTTGTCCGGCGTACCGGGCACCATCACATCGTTCCAGAATTCCTCGCGCAGTTGCGGGATGCACGACAGTGCGCGCCGCAGTCCGGCGTCGTTGCGCGACATCCCAACTTCGTCCCACAAAAGGTGTCCGAGCTCGCGGTGGAAATCGCGCGGCGTCCGATGCCCATTGACGGAGAGAAGCTTGTTGATACGCGCTTGCACTTCACAGGCGGATTCGCTGAACGCTTCGTGTGCGGTGCTGATCGGCTCCGGCGCCGCGCTGGCGATGTAGTTGGCGATTGCGTACGGTGCGATGAAATAGCCGTCGGCCAGCGCCTGCATCAACGCGCTGGCACCGAGCCGGTTCGCGCCGTGATCCGAGAAGTTCGCTTCGCCCAGCACGAACAACCCCGGGATCGTGCTCATCAGTTGGTAATCCACCCACAGTCCGCCCATCGTGTAATGGATGGCG
>JAICWZ010000449.1 GCA_025966355.1 Thermomicrobiaceae bacterium | reverse complement strand
TCTCGATATGGAGCTGGCGGTCGATCTTCTGAGCCAGGCGCCGTACATCGACATCGCCATCATCGTCAGCGGCGACGGCGATTTCACCTATCTCGTCGATCGTGCGCAGCGGCTTGGCCTGCGTGTCGAAATCGCCTCGACACCGCGCTACACGGCGATCGAACTCCTCGAAATCGCCGATCGCTTTATCGACCTGGAGGCGAACCTGTCGGTCTTCGCCCTTGAGCGCAGCAACCACGACGACGACCTGGCGCATGGTCACGGTCCGGACGCGATGGCGCACGATGCCGAGCGCCATGGACCGCGCTACTGATTCGGGCTAAAGTGTGCAGGCGCCGCCGCCCAACGACGGGCCGGCGGCCGCACGATTTCGTGCGTAACACGCTGGGGGTGACATGATAACTGTTGAGGATGTCCGCGCGCGGCGCGGTGAGATGCTGGATACCCTGAAAACGATCGTCGAACTCGAGTCGCCAAGCGCCGACAAGGCCGCCGTCGACCGGCTCGTCGCGCACCTGCGCGAATGCATCGGCGCCGCCGGGGGCGAGGTCGAAGCGTTGCCACAAAGCGACTTTGGCGATCTGACGATCGCCCGCTGGGCCGGAACCGAAGGACAAAAGCCGCTGCTGGTCATGACGCACATCGACACCGTGTGGCCGATCGGCACCCTGGCACGCAAACCGTTTGAGGTCGACGATGCGGAAGCACGTGGCCCCGGCATCTACGACATGAAGGCAAGCGTCGCCATGATGTTGCAGGCGCTCACCTTCCTGCGCGAAAACGGTATCGAACACCGCCCGCTCACCTGGCTGATTAACACTGAAGAAGAAGTTGGCAGTCCGATTTCACGGCCGGTGATCGAGAAGCTCGCCTCAGAGAGCGAATACGTCCTCGTGCTCGAACCGCCGGTCGCGCCGAATGGCGCCCTCAAAACGGCACGTAAGGGCGTCGGGATGTTCACGATGCACATCACCGGCCTGGCAGCCCATGCTGGAGCCGATCCCGAAAAAGGCGTCAGCGCGATCCAGGAACTGGCCAATCAGATTCAGTATCTCCACGGCATGACCGATTTCGCGCTCGGCACGACAGTCAATGTCGGCGTCGTATCCGGCGGCACGGCGCGCAATGTCGTCGCGGCCGAAGCGACGGCCCTCATAGATTTGCGCGTTACGACGATGGCCGAAGGCGATCGTGTGGTGAAGTCGATTCTATCGGCCGAGCCACGCTTGCCCGGCAGCCAGGTTCGCGTGGAAGGTGGGCTCAACCGTCCGCCGATGGAGCGCACGAACAAGATTGCGGCCGCCTTTCAGCAGGTTCGCGCGGCCGGACAGCGACTCGGTCTACAACTTTCGGAGGCCTCGACCGGTGGCGGCAGCGACGGCAACTTCACGGCGGCCATCGGCGCGACGACGATCGACGGCCTCGGCTGCACCGGCGACGGCGCACACGCCGAGCACGAGCACATTTCGCTCGACGGCTTCGTCGAGCGGACGGCGCTCCTCACCGAATTGATCTCGACACTCTAACGAGAACCATAAACGAACGATCCGGCAACCTCGTGAGTTGCCGGATCGTTCGTATACGCAAGCAGTACGATTCGTTGGCAGAGCGGCTGAGGTTAGCGCCGAACGGCGCCCATGCGCTTCACGGCATCCTCAAGGATGGCCGACGAGGTCGCGAGGTTGAGCCGTACGAACCCGACGCCTTCTTTGCCAAACGTTGAACCGGAATTCAGCGCGACCCGACACTTCTCCAGGAAAACCGCTGCCGGATCATCACCCAGACCGAGCGGACGGCAATCGATCCAGGCGAGGTACGAGCCTTCGGGCGGCTGATAACCGGCGTCCGGCAGGTACGTCTCGAGGAGATCCGCCAGCAACATTCGGTTGGAGTCGATCCCGGCAACGGCCGCGTCGAGCCACTCACGAGCGTTGTTGAATGCCGCCGTGTGCGCGATGACGCCAACCTGTCCAGCGTGTCCGCCTCCGCGCATCGCCTGTGACTTGAGATCCTCGGCGGCGGCTGGTCCCGCGACGACGACGGCGGCTTTGAAGCCCGCCAGATTCCAACCCTTCGAGGCGGAAGCAACCGAGAAGTCCGGCTCGGTGCCCGCGACGCTCAAGTATGGCGTGAACGTCGACGTCTTCATCACCAACGTCGAATGGATTTCATCGGAGATGACACGCGCGCCGTACTGCCGTGCCAGCTTGGCCACCGTCTCCAGCTCGGAGCGACTGTGGACCGTCCCCGTTGGATTGTGCGGGTTCGAGAGGATCAAGATCGCGCCGTGCCCGTCGGACGTCGCCTCCTTGAAGGCCTTCTCCAACGTCCCAGGGTCGATCCGGCCTTCGGCATCCAACGGCGCCGTTACGACGTCCAGGGCGAGCGTTTGGGCCGTGCCGTAGAACGGAGGATAGACCGGCGGGGTCACCACGATTCTCGTTTCAGCGTTGCCGATGGCGCGGACGATTTCCCGAATCCCGGTCATGA
>JAICWZ010000329.1 GCA_025966355.1 Thermomicrobiaceae bacterium | reverse complement strand
CGGGCGATGGCGCATAGCACCAACTTCGATGCCATGATCGCGCTCGACGTCGGGCTGGTAGGCGATATCCCAGCGATCTCTGAGACGGAGTTCGTCGCGAAGCTCGGTGACGGGCCGACGCTCGTGCATAAAGACCGCGACGTGCATTACGATCAGCCGCTGCTCTGGCGCCTGGCCGATGTCGCCGAGGCGCACAGCATCCCGTTCCAGCACGGCGTCTATACAAACTATTGCTCCGACGGCCAGCCATTCATCGACCATGGCACACCGGCCGTGCTGATCGGCGTCCCGACGCGCTACACGCACACCGCCTTCGAGATGGTCGACGAAAGCGACATCACGGCCACCGTCGCGTTGCTGCGCGCCTTCGCGACGACCGCGCCCGGCGCGTGACACGCGGTGAACGCGGAGATTACGACCTTCGGATCTCGACGCTGGCTGAGCTGGGAGCGAGTACACACTATGCTGCTGGAACGCGGATCATGGTGGAGGAAGACGCGTCAATCTACACGAGCGTTGGCAGAACCACTGATGAGATTGCGCGGCGAATCGGCTGGACGCAAGCGAATGTCTGGATTCCTGAACACGCTCGGCAGGACATGCTTGAAAAGCATAAGGTAATCAGCGATCCAATGGCCGCAAGTAACTTGATTCTTCTTAACCCGCTTGGAGTCTGGATGCTTGATGGGAATTTAACATACCGGCTCTTTTTCGCGGGCGCTACGATGTTGCGTGAGGCTGGCCTTTTGGGTAGTCGCACGACGCGTTACGTTGATGCCATAATTGAAGCGCGTTCGGTGGAAAATGGATCGGTGCTGCGGCTCTTTCATCTCTCACCACGGAAGAAGAACTACGGGAGCATACAACTATGGCCATAACAGCCCGACTTGCTCGCGATGGTGAGTATATTTCGATCATATTCTATCCGGGCCGGATAAAATACGGAGTCATCGACTCCCCCGACGACCGCGATTGGCCGATCGACTTCAACTATGACGACGAAAAACTCGATCGCGGCGAGCACGAACTGCTTGGCGTCGAGGTGCTATTCATTGGCATCTTAGCCGACGAATGGCTCGACGAACTCGACAAACTCGACCTGCCAAGAGTCGATATCCCCGAGTACGGCTTCGCCGACGCGAAGCTGTCCGACGTCCTGCGCTGGGCGCGGGCGCGCTATGGACGCAAGCCGGAGTACGCGACGCGCTCATAACCCCGACATCCAAATTTACATGAAAGAACAGCCGGTCAGATGACCGGCTGTTTGTTTGCCTCGCGATCATTTCCCGTTGATCGGCATGGACCGCCCGCCAGCTCGCTACTTTCCAGCACCCGTAAAGCCGAGGACTGGTTCGGGGGTGGATTCGCCTTCATCGATTTCCGGGATGAAGCGGCTGAGCGAGCTTGGCATCCACCAGTTCCAGTGGCCCATCAGCTTCATGGTGGCCGGTACCAGGACGATGCGCACCAGCGTCATGTCGAGCAGCACGGCAACCGCCAGGCCAAAGCCGATCTCCTTGATGACCAGCACTTGCGTCAGCGCGAAGGAGCCGAAGACGACGATCATGATCAGCCCGGCCGCCGTGATGATGCCGGCCGTGTGTTCGAGCCCGAGCGCGACCGAGTCTTCATTCGATTCGCCGCGCCGGTAGTATTCGCGCACGCGGGTGAGCAGGAAGACTTCATAGTCGGTGCTGAGCCCGAAGAGAATCGAGAAGAGCAGCACCGGAGTGTACGCGAGCAGTGCACCAAGCGATTTGAAGCCAAGCAGCGAATCGCCCCAGCCGAACTGGAAAACGACCACCAGGATGCCGTAGCTGGCAAGCAGCGAGACGATATTAAGCAGGATCGCCTTGAGCGGCAGTATCAGCGAGTGGAAGAAAAGCATCAGAATGACGAAGGTGACGAGCAGGCTGAGCGCCACCAGCTCCGGGAACTGGCTGTAGACGACGTGATCGAAGTCGTACTGCTGCGCCGGGGAGCCGCCAATCAACACATTCGCACTCGCCAGCCCCGGCGCCCAAATCTTGGCGTCGTGGCGCAGGTCGAGCAGCAGGTTCACTGTCTGCTTATTCGTCTCATTCTCTTTGGGGTAGACAATCAGGACAGTCGTTGAATTCGTGCCGTCGATATTCGCCAGCTGCTTGGCGAGACGCAGCCGGTCGGGGTTCGAGGCGAGCGTCGTCGGCGAGAGCGAGCGAATCCACTCCGGCGTCGGGTTCGGCACTAACGTCGCGAGCGACTGGATGTTGGCGACGCGCGGATCGGCGTTCAGGTGCTCATCCAGATCGAGCACGCCCTGCATCAAATCGGGCTGCCAGAGCCCACCCACCTTCTGCGCCTGCACCACGACGAAGATCGGCGAGGCCTGGCCATTGCCGAATGCTTTCTTGAGCAGATCGACGCCCTTGCGTGACTCAGTGCTCTTCGGGATGACATCGACCGTGACGCCGGTGACCTGCAGCCGGAGCGCAGGCAGCGCCATCAGCCCGAGGATCGCCACCGCGATGACGATGCTCGTCCATGGACGCGCCATCACGCGATAGGCCCAACGCCACCAGACGCTCTCGCCGCCGGTGCCGCGCCGGAAATGCACCCAGCGCTGCACGCTGAGTCGATTGACGTTCGGCCCGAGGATCGCCAGGATCACCGGCAGCAGCAGCAGTCCGGCGACGACTGCGACCGCCGCCACGATGACGAGCGCCAGCGCGATCGAGCGGATAATCATGACCGGGAAGAGCGTCAACACCGACATGGTGAGCATCAGCGTGATGCCGGAGAAGGTGATCGAGCGCCCGGCCGTCTGCAACGTCCGCTCCAGCGCCACATCGGGTGCGGCGCCGCGCAACTCCTCACGATAGCGGCTGACGAGCATGAGCGAGAAGTCAATCGCCAGGCCAAGCCCGATCATCGACGCCGTATTCAGCGCGAAGATCGAGATGTCGGTCGTCAGCGAGAGCAGGTAGAGCAAGGCCAGCGAGGTGAGCACGCAGGCGGCGCCGAGAATGACCGGCACGCAGGCCGCGGCGATCGAGCCGAAGAGCAGAATGAGCAGAACAAAGATCACGGGTAAGGTAACGCGTTCAACGCGCGTCAGGTCCTGCGCGCTCGCCGTTTCAACGTCGTAATTGGCGGCTGCCTGACCGACGAGATGCACGGTGATGACATCGGACCGCACAAGCTTGCGCATCTCCGGCACCGCTTCTTCGAGCTCGTTCTCGCTCCCCTCCAGCGTCACCAGCGCGTAGGTCGTGTGATTGTCGGCGCTGACCATATCCGGTACGCCGCTGCTGTAGAACGAATCGGCCTTCACGACGTATGGCTT
>JAICWZ010000123.1 GCA_025966355.1 Thermomicrobiaceae bacterium | reverse complement strand
TTCACGTTCAAGTGAATCTCGAAGCGGTTGAGATCGCAAACGACGAGCAGCGGCGGGTTCTCCAGCGCCTTGCGATATTGCAATAGCTGCTGATAGGCCGCGTTCAGATCGGCTCGATTCCCCTTGTACTCCCAGGCGAAGTGACGGCGCATCCAGACATCGACAAAGCCGGAGCCGCCGGACGTCTTATCCACCCCCTTCTCGAAGGTGTACTCGATGCCCTCCGGGTCCGCCTCGGCCGGGGTCTTCTCGCCGAGCATTCGGCAGAGATCGATGAAATGCTCCTGCGCCGCCGAGCGCTCCTTCAGATTGGCGTTGGACCACTTGTGGATGAACGCCTGGAGATTCATGTTCGTCTGCATAACCGTATTTCAATTTATGAAGAGCGGATGGCCGCGAACGTATCATACGCGGAACCGGGTATGGCTGTCAGCGTGGGGTGGCGATCCCGAACGTGGGCGGTGGGCGGTGGGCGCGGGGGGACGTTCGGTGGCGTGCTGGTGAACATTGTCTCGCCCGCCCGCCGCCCGGCGATAAATGGCCGGGCTCGTAGGCGAAGCACACTAAAGGTGCTGAGTTGGGTATCGATAGTTTCGAGATCGTCGGCTATGATGAGCAGGCAATTGTTGGGATCATTCGTGAATGGAGACGCCGGTGTCTCGTTGCCGACTCTTCTATCATCTGGTCTGGTCGACGAAGGGCCGTGAGCCATTGATCGTTCCGGCTATCGAGGCCGAGGTGCATCGCCTGCTACGGCTCGTCTCACACCGGCATGGCGTGGTCGTACATGCGGTTGGTGGTGTGGATGACCATGTGCATCTCGCCGTCTCCATTCCACCGACAATGACGGTTTCGGATGCCGTGCGCCGCATCAAAGGGGCGAGTTCACGCGCGCTGAAGGTCGATGTTGCTCCATATTTTGGCTGGCAGAGAGAATACTCGATCGATTCCTTTTCGGAACGGCATCTGCCGAAGGTTGCTGCCTACATCACCAATCAACATCAACATCACCGGGATCGAACAACCATCGCCTCGATAGAGCCAATCACCGATGATGCTGACGAACGAATCGCAACGCGCGCAAAAACTCAGCACCTTTAGTGTGCTTCGCCTACGAGCCCGGCCATTTATCGCCGGGCGGCGGGCGGGCGCCGGGGGACGTTCATCGGCACGCCACCCAACTCCCCTGAGAACCCGTCGCCCGCCAACCATGTTCGGGACCGCCACCTTGCTCCCTTGGGCGCCGCTCGAGCGAGCAGCTGTGAATCGATCACCACCGTCGTTCGCCGATGATCGCTCTCCCCCCTCGACATCTCCCAAATTCATGCGAGGATGCTGGCATCCGATATTCGGGCGGGCGATCATGCAGCGGCGCGGGGCGTCGAGCCGCGGCGAGTATCGCGTCGATCGATGGGAACAGGGAGGGTAGCATGCGGGATCTGAGCGAGGTTACGCGCGGGAAGTACACCAATCTGGCGGGGATTCGGGAGACGATCGACAACGGGCCGTACGACGCGGTGATCGTGACGTCACCGGAGAACACGCCGTATTACACCGGCTTCTGGAGCTATGACATTCGCGGCATCCCGGAGCGGGCGCATTTTGCCGTCTGGCCGAAGGGGGCCGAGCCGGTTTGGGTCATCTACGAGCGGCGCCATGCGAATTTGAAGCCCGAGGATACCTTTTTGACCGATGTGCGCAGCTACCACGGCGAAGGACCCGATTCGATGCGCGTCGTCGCCGAGGTACTTCGAGCGTGCGGCGCGAGCAGCGGCCTCATCGGCATCGAGGGGCGCAATTTTTCGAGCGGTCATTTCATGGAGTTGCAAAAGCATCTGCCGGAGGCGACGTTCGAGGATGCACTCTCCTTTCTCGAACGGCCGCGCCTGATCAAGACGCCGGCCGAGGTCGAGCTATTGGTGCGCATGGCCGGCTGGACATCGGCCGCGATCGACGCCGCCTTCGCATCGGCCAAGCCGGGCGATACCGAGCGGCTCATCTCGGCGCGCATGCAATACGAGCTGCTGGCACGCGGGGCGGATCTGATCGCCTTCCCGATTCTCGGTGTGGGTGAACATAGCGGCGCATTTCATGCCATCGCGGGCGACAAGATCATCGAAGCGGGGATGGCCCTGGCCACCGATTTCGGTGGTTTCCGTGACGGCTACTTCTCCGATCTGGCGCGAACCGTGGTGGTGGGCAAAGCCAACGATCAGCAGCGCGATCTGCACGCAAAGCTCACCGAGATCAAGCATCGCATCGTGCGGGCGATCCAGCCGGGCATGCTCGCTTCCGAGGCGGCCGAGGTGGGGCGACGCGGCTACGAGGAACTCGGACTCGAGTATAAAGGGGCGGTTCTTGGCCACAGCGTCGGCCTTGGCATTCACGAATCGCCGCAACTCTATCCCTGGGTTCATGAGCCGATCCTGCCCGGCATGGTGATGATGATCGAAGTCGGCGCGACCAGCCCGGCCGGTGAAGGCTTTCACGTCGAAGACATGATCCTGATCACCGAGCGCGGTGCCGAATACCGCAGCGATTATCAGAGCCACGAAAAGTTGTGGGAGGTCGGGGCGTAGAGTAGTTGTCTCGCGCAGAGACGCAGAGACGCAGAGATTTCTAAATAAGGAACTCTGCGTCTCTGCGCGAGAAACATCCCCTGGTGGCGAAAACACCGTCCAGGGGCTGTGCGTCTGTCAGATCTGCAATGCGACTGCGGACGATTGCTCGAATCGCCCAGCGGCGGGTTATATTTCTCACAAACGTATGCTATGCTAGCGCTGTTCGAGGACAAACGAACGCCTGTACCTGGCGCGATGAGCCGGAATCTGACCCATCCACGCCGGGTGTACGCCCCGTTTGTACACCCCGAATAGCGTCCTTCATGCGGGCGGTGTGGCGCGACGCCACGCGCCGTCGGTGACAATCCATCCCCAGCGCAGTGTCAGTGGTATTCTGGCCGGTCCCGACGAGCCGTTCGCCGCAATTTGGTGACCCCGCGCAGTTGCGACTCCGATCCTGCGCAGGGCGACATTCCGCGGGGGAGATCGGAGTCAAATCGGCGCGATGTGTTCTATGAGAGGGAGAGACCGTACTATGGATGGGTTTCAACCATCGGTCCTGCGTGATCGGCTCGCGACGAGCCTCCTGAGCCGTCGTCGTTTTCTGCGCCACGCCGCCGTCGCCGGGATCGGCGTTCCGGCCGCGTCCGCGCTGCTCGCTGCCTGTGGTGGCGGCAGTGATAAGACCGCGACGTCGGCGTCCTCGGCTTCGACCAGCAGCAGTGGTGGTGCCGCGACGACGCCAACCTCGGCGATCACCATCAATCAGAACGCCTCACCCGTGGCCGGGTCGGCCACGCCGGCCGCGACCACCGCCGGCGAGGGCAAGGCAGGCGGCAGCATCACCTTCACGCGCTCGGTCGATTCGCTCAATGCCGATCCAACCATGTGGCACAACCCGGACATCTGGGTGTTCCTGAGCATCTATCAGCAACTGGTGGGGGTCAAGGACAACGGGCTCGAACTGATCCCCAGTCTCGCCGAGAAGTGGGATGTGTCGCAGGACGGCCTGACCTATACGTTTGCCGTGCGCCAGGGTGTCAAATTTTCGGACGGCACCGATATGACGGTCGACGATATCAAGTGGTCGCTCGATCGCGCGAAAGCCGACGAAAAGGGTGGCTGGAACTTCACCCTGATGCAGGTGAAGGACATCGCCGCGACCGACGCCTCGACCATCACGATCACACTGACCGGCGTCTGGGCGCCGTTCCTTTCCGACATCTCGATGTTCAACTCAGCCATTATCTCCAAGGCGTTCGTCGATAAGAACGGCGTCGACTACCTCGCCGAGCATGCCATGGGCACCGGACCATTCTTCCTTAAAGAATGGAAGAAGGGGGTCAACGTCACGCTCGGCAAGAACACTTCCTACTGGGAGAAGGACCGGCCGTATCTCGATGAGGTCGTGCTCAAGCAGGTTCCCGATACCAACAGCCAGATTCTGCAACTCCAGGGCGGCGAATCGCTCGGCATCATCGGCCAGAACGACGTACCGCTCAACCGCGTGCCCGATCTGGAGAAGGACGCCAAGCTGAAGGTCTACAAGTTCACCTCGACCTATAACAACTTCGTCGTCTTGAATTGTCGCACCGCGCCGCTCAACGACGTCAAGCTGCGCCAGGCGCTCAATTTTGCGACCGACAAGGACGCACTCATCAAGACGCTGCTCTTTGGCAACGCCGAGATCTCCAATAGCTTCATGCCGAACGGTATGCTCTTCTGGAACCCCGATCAGAAGCCGTACGACTTCGATGTGGATCAAGCCAAAAAGCTGATGAGCGAATCGCAGTCGCCGAATGGCGCCAAGCTGGATATGCTGGTCAACTCCGGTAATGAGCAGCAGATGCAGATCGCGACGGCGCTCAAATCAATGTGGTCGAAGATCAACGTCGATATGTCGATCACGCAGTTGGACGCGGCCGTCGCCCGCGCGAATTACCAGGCCAATAAGTTCGTCACCAACCTCAGTGGCTGGACAAACGACATCATTGACCCGGATGAGCTGGTCTCCTACGCCATCCTGCCGGAATCGAACGAGAACTATCACACCGGCTGGACCGATCAAAAAGCGATCGATCTGGCGCATCAGGCGCAGACGACGCTCGATCCGAACGAACGACGCCAGCTCTACTACCAGATTCAACAGATCCACAAGGACGCCGCGCCATTCGTCTATCTTTACGTCATCCCGTACGTCGATGTGCTTTCCACGAAGGTGAAGGACTTCTTCCATCACCCGATGGGGCAGTACATCTTCACCAACACCTATCTGGAAAGCTAGGAGGTCATGTCAGGGCGCGAGATCGGTCGAACGCCGTCGCCGTAGGGGCGTCATCAATGACGCCCAGCCGATGCGCGCAGCGCGAGGCGGGTCTCCCGCAAACCTATTGTGAATGGCAACGTGCGCGTCCGTGCAACGGGGAGGACGGGCGCCGCCTGCACGGCGCGCCGGGCGTCATCAATGACGCCCCTACGGCGAATTAGCCCAAGGGGGTACGGTGTCTCGCGGTCAGTACATTTCGCGCCGGCTCATCCAAATGCTGCCGGTACTTCTCGGCATTACGATCATCGTCTTTTTGATGATCCGCGCCATCCCCGGTGATCCGGCGCTCCTGATGCTTGGCCAGCAGGCACCGGAGTCGCAGATTGTCGGTATACGCCATTCGATGGGACTCGATAAACCGCTCATCGTTCAGTACGGCTATTTCGTGCGCAACCTGGCCGAGCTTAATCTTGGGAAATCACTGCATTACGGCATCCCCGTTTCATCGCTGATCTTCGCTCGGCTACAAGTGTCGCTCTCGGTCGTACTCGTCACGCTCATCATCACGATTCTTGTCTCGCTGCCGCTCGGTGTGCTGGCCGCGCTGAAGAAAGACAGTATGCTCGACAACATCGTGCGCAGCGCGCTGATGGTGACGATGGTGATGCCCTCCTTCTGGCTCGGCATCATGTTCATCATCTTCTTCAGCGTCAAACTCGGGATCTTTCCGGTCTCCGGCTACGGTGAGGGGCCCTGGGGGCACCTGACGCATCTCTTCCTGCCGTCGCTGACGATCTCGCTCAGCCTGTCGCCGATCCTGATTCGCACCCTGCGCACGAGCATTCTCGAAGCGATGCAGGCCGATTTCACGCGCACGGCGCGCTCGAAAGGAATCGCTGAGCGAACCGTCATCATGGCGCACGTGCTGCGCAACGCGCTCATCCCGACGATCACACTGCTCGGTATCAGCATCGGCCGGCTGATGGGCGGCACGGTCATTACCGAGAAGGTCTTCGCGCTGCCGGGCGCCGGGGCGCTCTTGATCGATTCGATTACCGCGCGTGATTACCCGGTCGTGCAGGCTGCGACGCTCATCTTCGCCTTCATGGTGATCGTCGTGAATCTGCTCACCGATCTGCTCTATTCATTTCTCGATCCGCGCGTGGAGCTGGAGTAAATGCAAGAACTTGAAGCCCGGGGGAACGAACCGACGGCCGCGTTCGCGCGAGCCGGACAGATGCAGCTTGCCGGTGAGGGCGCTCGACGGCAGCGTTGGCGACGCAT
>JAICWZ010000253.1 GCA_025966355.1 Thermomicrobiaceae bacterium | reverse complement strand
TCGGCAGGGTCGACGTACAAAGTTTCACAAAGCCGCAGCAGGCGTTCGCCGTGCGGCCAGGGCAGTCCGGCCGTCAGCGATTGAGCCCTGCGGAGTTGATCAAGGATCAGCGTCGCGACGCGGTCGGGGTAGCCGTCGCCGTCTCGGCTTCCTTCGATCGCAGCCGCTTCCACGATCAACTCCCTGAGCAGCGCAGAGACCGCCAGTACGGTCGGCGCCGAGGGGAGATCTCGTCCGGCATCGACCGCGATCCAAAGGCTGCGAAACTCGGCCCCTAGCAGCGAGCCTACTCGATGGTGGACTCCGCTTGGTAGCCAGGCCGCCTGATCGGGCGAGATGACGAACGAACGGTTTTCCGCCGTCACCATCAGCACTCCGTCGATGGCGTAGACCACCTGGTGCCAATCATGCGCGTGCTCCGGGAATTCGTGCCGGGCCGGGATCGAGCACGCATGGTGATGGGTCGCGGAGGCAAAACGCCTGGTGGGGCGGATATGGGTATCCAGGTCATGATATCTCCGAAATGGCCGATATCATACATTAAATGGCAAAACGTCGAAAGACAGTCTGATTTTGCTCTGTTACCGATCGAAGTCCGAGGCCGGCGATCGGCAAGAGGTAGTGGCCGGCTCGCCTCGTCCGGTATCAGGAGCGGAGCATGGCTGAGTTCGACAGTCGCGGCCTTCGGATTTCGACGGAGTCCCCGCAAGCGGCGGCCTACTACCGCGACGGAGTCGATTTACTGCTCTCGACTTGGCCAGGAGCAGACGACGCCTTGCGGCTGGCGATCGACCACGATCACGAATTTGCACTCGCGCATGCCGCACTCGCGCGGCTGCACGCGATCCGGGCCGAACCCGCAGAGGCGCGCGCGAGGATCGCGGCCGCGCAGGAGATCGTAGCGCGAAACGGCTCGCCTCGGGAAATCAGTCATGTCGCAACTCTCTCACTTGCGCTGATTGGGCAATCGGCGAAGGCGTTGGAGAGCGCGCTCGCTCATTTGAACGACTGGCCACGCGACGTCCTGATCCTCTCTTTGCCGCTCGGAGCCTTCGGGCTGTTCGCCTTTTCGGGAATGGTGGACCACGACCAGGCTCGCGTGGATCTTTGCGAACGCGCGGCTGACCGGTACGATGCTGACGACTGGTGGTTTCTCACCTATCGCGGCTGGTCGCATGCCGAGAACGGGGCGGTCGCAAGGGGGCGCGATCTCGCGCAGCGCGGCCTCGAACAGCGCCGCGCCAACGCCAACGCCGCGCACGCGGTCTCGCATGCCATGTTCGAACAAGGATCGACGCAGGAAGCCGAAGCGCTGATCGCGGACTGGCTGCCGGGCTACGATCGGGCAGGCCTGCTTCACGCTCATCTCGCATGGCACGCGGCGCTCTCCGCCCTCGAGCGTGACGATCCGCAGCAGGCCTTGGCGATTTATTCCGAGCACGTCAGGCCTTCGGTCTCGCTCGGTGTGCCGATCAACGTCGTGACCGATACCGTTTCGCTGTTGTGGCGACTTCAGGCCAACGGCTATGCAGTGCCGTCCGGTTTGTGGGAGGACGTCGAAACCTACGCCGAGTCGCGCTTTCCGAAGCCGGGACTCGCCTTCATCGAGGTCCACATGGGCCTGCTGGCGGCGGCGAGGGGAAAGGGCGCCGCGGCCAACGACCGCATCGAAGCAAATGCGCGACGCGTCGCCGATGGCACGCTCCCCGCGGGTGTGGTGGTGCCATCGATCTGCCGCGCAGCGATCGCATTCGCGAACGCGGACTATGCGGAATGTGTCAGGATCCTGGAGCCAGTGTCCGGAGACGTTCCTCGCATTGGCGGCAGCGGCGCACAGAGGGAGATCGTCAAGGACATGCTGCTGCTCGCTTTGATGCGAAGCGGCGCATCCGCCAAGGCGCGCGATATGCTCGATCGTCGTCTGCACCGTCGTCCGTCACAGTGCGATGTGCGCTGGCGCCGCCAAATCGAGGTCTGAATGTCTCAACTCGTCATTCAGGAGGCTGCGGATGCTGCGCCGGCGTTCCGTTTCGAGCGAAGCAATGTCGTGAGGCTCGCGATCGCGCAGGCGTTGGCCGGCGCCAATTCGACCGTCATCTACGCAACCGGCGCTGTGATCGGCGACATGCTGGCGCCGAGCAAAGCGCTGGCGACACTTCCGATCTCGATCTTTGTCGTCGGAATGGCCGCTTGCACCTTGCCCGCCGGCGCGATCGCGCAACGATACGGACGACGCGCGACGTTCATGATCGGGACGGGCTGCGGCGTCCTCGCCGGCCTGGTCGGATCCCTGGCGGTTTTGCAAGCCTCGTTCTGGTTGTTCTGTGTCGCGACGTTTTTCGGCGGCGTTTATGCCGCGGTCGTGCTGTCCTTTCGCTTCGCGGCCGCCGATTGTGCGCGACCTGAGCAGCGCCCTCGCGCACTATCGGCGGTGATGGCGGGTGGCGTCTTCGCCGGCGTGATCGGGCCTCAACTCGTCACCTACACGATGGATCTTTGGCAGCCCTATCTCTTCGCAGTCACCTATCTCGCGCAGGCCGCGGTTGCCGCGCTCTCGCTCCTGGTTCTCGCCGGCGTTCATCTGCCGATGCCGACTGCGGCCGAAGCCGACCATAGCCGGCCGCTCTCGGTCATCGTGCGCCAGCCACGGTTCATCGGCGCCGTCATCTGCGGCGTCGTGTCCTATCTGCTCATGAACTTCCTGATGACGGCGGCTCCGCTTGCAATGAAGTTCTGCAACCTGTCGCAGCAGTCCGCCAATCTGGGTCTGCAGTGACACGTGATCGCCATGTATGGGCCGAGCTTCTGGACGGGCAGGCTGATCACTCGGTTCGGTGCATCGAAGGCGGTGGCCGCGGGACTGCTGCTCACTGCCGCCTCATCGGTGGTCGGTCTCCTCGGCATTCAGGTCGCGCATTTCTGGGCGACGCT
The DNA here is from genome assembly GCA_025966355.1 of Thermomicrobiaceae bacterium. Classification (GTDB taxonomy): domain Bacteria; phylum Chloroflexota; class Chloroflexia; order Thermomicrobiales; family Thermomicrobiaceae; genus CALAGB01. The sequence goes on along the minus strand of JAICWZ010000253.1, from coordinate 1,085 downwards.
GATCTTGCTGGGACTCGGTTGGAATTTCGGCTTCGTCGGAGCTTCCTCGATGGTCCTCGAGTGTCACCGACCGGAAGAGAAGGCCCGCGTTCAGTCGCTGAACGACTTCGTCGTGTTCGGCACGATGACCATCGGTTCGTTCCTGTCGGGAGGATTGCTCTCCGCCTACGGCTGGAACACGGTCCTGTGGCTCTCATTGCTGCCTCTTGTCTTCGCGATCGCCGGACTGGTGGTGGCTTCTCCTCGCCCGCTCGGTGGCGATATGCTGACCAGAAAAGCGCGATGATCGATCGGGCCGCGAACGGGAAGGTGGAACATGACTGAGATCGTATCGCCCGAGACCATGGTGGGGATGATCCCCTCCGGCATCAAACTCGGCCTGGCTCCGGACGGTTCGGGATCGTGTCCCGCCATGATCCGGCTTCTGATCGAGCGCGGGATTCGCGACCTTCACGTCATATGCGCGCCGATCGGTGGAATGCAGGTCGACATGCTGATCGGCGCCGGCGCCGTCGCGGTTCTCGAGACCAGTGCCGTCAGCCTTGGCGAGAGCGGAGGCGCGCCCTGTTTTGCCCGCGCGGTCCGGAACGGCGCAATCCGCATGCTCGATGCCACATGTCCTGCGGTGTTTGCCGGCCTGACCGCAGCGGAGAAGGGCGTGGCGTTCATGCCTATCCGCGGCATTATCGGCAGCGATATCCTCAAGAACCGTTTGGACTGGAAGGTCACGACCAATCCGTTCGATGCCAGCGAGAAGATCGTGGTGGTCTCGGCCATCCATCCGGACATCACGCTCATTCATGCGCCCGAAGCTGACCGCTTCGGCAATGTCCGCCTCGGCCGCAGGCGGGAAATCATGCTGCTGGCGCACGCATCCAGGAAGACGTTCGTCACCGTCGAGCGTATCTCCGAGGCCTCGCTGCTCGACGATGAGAAGCTGGCCGCAGGTGTCCTTCCGGCGATGTACGTCACCGCCCTGGCCGAATACAAGAATGCGGCCTGGCCGACCGGCCTCTGTGCCGAATACGAGCGGGATGCGTGCGAAGTCGAAAATTATGCCCGCGCCGCGCGCACGCCCGACGGCT
>JAICWZ010000325.1 GCA_025966355.1 Thermomicrobiaceae bacterium | reverse complement strand
TTGCCCTGCTCACTTTACGGGATGGCGTTTCGTCCGTCACGCCATTGGACGATATGTTACAAAGGACGAACCTGCATCGTTCGAGTCTGATCTGGGGTTATCACGATGACGACAGCCCGAACCGCGATCGCCTTCCTTGCACTGCTGCTTCTCGTATCCGCCTGTGGATCGACCGATCCCAAGATTGCGCTGGAACCAACGGCCGCCACGCCGCCAGCCGTAGCGACGCCATCCCCGGCGATTACGCCGACCCCAACTCCGACCCCGACCACGACGCCGATTCCGACTGCCAATGTCTCGCCTGCCGTTGTCGAGCCGAAGCCAACCGCCTCGCGGGGGGCGATGGTGACCGGCGACCCAGTGGGAATTCGCGATATGCGAGAGCTGGCGTGGGTATCATCGCTGATCGTGCATGGGACGATTGCTGAGAAATTGCCGTCACAGCGCTTCCCGGCGGTGGACGGTCCGCTCGGAACGATGACCCCGCAGGACTACTACGACCTGAACATCTACACTGACTACGTTATCGCGGTCGATCAGGTGTTTCGCGGTAATCCCACGGACCGTGTCACGCTGCGTCAGGCGGGTGGCCGGGTCGGCGATACAGAACTCGTTGCGGAGAACTCTCCGGAATTACATCCCGGCGACGATTTGGTGCTCTTCCTCACGCCGGACTATCCCGATCGACCCGGCGACGCGTTCTGGCCGATCGGCGCCGAACAAGGTATTTGGCTGCCCAACGGAGCTGAATACGGACCGTATCACGGCCTCATCAGCCCGCTCGATCTGGCGGGCATCGGCCAGGCGGTGGCCGACGCACTGAATCAGGGGCCGCCGGAGCATCCGCCGCTCAAACTGGTGTCGCTGGACGAGTCTCCACCGGGGCCGGATTTGCCCTGAGGCTCGGGTGGGCGTCGAGCGCGTCGCGCCGGTTGGACACCCGGTGTATCATGCGTGACGGCTCAGCGCGACGATTCCATGTTAGGATGCGATCATACGCTCGATTCGTTTGCGCCAGGAACCGGCGGGGTTTGCGTGACACCTCGCGTTCAATCCGCGATCCTGCTTCTCTCGTGGCGTGCGTGTGGGATCGCCAGGATACGGCGATCGGCCTGAGAAAGACGTAATGGGCGGCAAAGACGACGTCGACGCGAACAACGATGCCACTGATCAGAACCGCGATATCGTCCGTGGGCGGCATCCCGGGGATCGCTATGTCCGTGTGATTCGCGCCAAGGATCTACCGGTCGGCCCGCGACCGCAGCACTACCTTATTGCGCCGCCATCGGAGGCGACGACTCCGCTCGGCAAGCTCTACCAAAAGTTCCACCGGGTTCTGATTGGTAGTCCGATCGAATCGGCCCAGGCGGTTCATGAACGCCTGAGCAAGAGCAAGGCGCTGGCCGTCTTCTCCTCCGACGCGCTCTCCTCGACCGCGTATGCCACCGAAGAGATTCTGCTCATTCTGGTCGTCGCGGGAGCTGCCGCCTATACCACGCTCATCCCGATCGGTATCGCCATCGCCGCACTGCTCGGCATTGTCGTCTTCTCCTATCGCCAGACGATCAACGCCTATCCGCACGGCGGCGGCTCATACATCGTCACGAAGGATAATCTTGGTCGCAAACCGAGCCTGCTGGCGGCTTCGGCGCTCTTATCCGGCTACATCCTGACCGTGGCCGTGAGCGTCTCGGCCGGTGTCGCGGCGATGACCTCGGCAATCGATGGGCTGGCACCCTATCGTGTTTGGCTGGCGGTCGGAGCGATTTTCCTCATTATGCTGGCGAACCTGCGCGGGGTGCGCGAGAGCGGCACGATTTTCGCCGTGCCAACCTATCTCTTCATCGGCTGCATGGTCATCATCCTGCTGCTCGGTTTCCTCGCCTGGGCCAATCTCGGCATCGGCTTTCATGCGAATCCGGTCCATAACCCGATGCCGGAAACCGCGTCGGCGCTCACCGCGTTTGTCGTGCTACGTGCCTTCGCCGCCGGTTGTGCGGCCCTCACCGGTGTCGAGGCGATCGCCGACGGCGTGCCGGCCTTTAAAGACCCGCAGGCGCATAACGCGGCGACGACGCTCGTCTGGATGGGCGTCATCCTCGGCACGCTCTTCCTCGGCGTTACCGTTCTGACGCGGCATTTTCACCTGGTGCCGGTCGAGAGCGAGACGATCGTTTCGCAGCTGACGCGCACCGTGGTTGGTACCTCGCCCTTTTACTACATCAGCCAGGCGGCCACGGCTGCCATTCTCGTGCTCGGCGCCAATACGGCCTTTGCCGATTTTCCGCGCCTCAGCTACTTCCTGGCGCGCGACGGCTTTATGCCGCATCAGTTCATGGCGCGCGGCGATCGGCTCGCCTTTTCGACCGGCATCGTCGCCCTGAGCGGCGCGGCGCTGGTGCTCGTCGTCTCGTTTCACGCGGAGGTCTCGGCGCTCATTCCGCTCTATGCGGTCGGCGTCTTCGTCGCCTTCACCATGTCGCAGAGCAGCATGACCTACCGCTGGTGGCATTCGCCGCACAGCCGTCACCGCCTGATCGGGTTGTTGATCAACGGGGCTGGCGCCTTGACGACGGCGATCGTGGTGCTGATCAACATCACGACGCGCTTCCTCGACGGTGCCTGGATGGTGCTCGTGCTCCTGCCCTTGATCATTATGGTGATGCTCGGCATCCGGCGGCATTACGATAGCGCCGCGGACCAGTTACGTCTCAAGGAGGGAGTCAAGCGGCCCCAATCACCCGATATTGCGCTTGACACGGCTGCCATCGTGCCGGTCAGCTCGCTCGATCGCGCGACGTTCCGCGCCATCGACTATGCCGAGCGTATCAGCCACGACGTGACGGCCATCCACGTGACCGACGATCCCGAAGAAGCGGATCAACTGCGCCAGCAGTGGACCGAATACGACCTCGCCTTCCCGCTCGTGATTATCGAATCGCCCTACCGCGAGATCGTTGGCCCGCTGGTCAACTACATCGAAAGCGTGCAGCAGAAGCGACAGGGTGTCGTGATCACCGTCGTGCTCTCGGAATTCGTGCCGGCACATCTCTACGAACTGCTCCTACACAATCAGACGACGCTCCGCCTCAAGCTGGCGCTCTGGCGGCACCCCAAGGTCGTCGTCGTCAACGTGCCATATCACCTGGAACACTAATCTGGCGAAACGGCTCTGCCCCTGTCGATTTCAGCGCTTGCTGGTCGACTACAAGCGAGAGGGCATCACCGGACGCCCCTTTAATCGTGTTCATCGTGCGAGGAGCAGCGGATGCCACAGTCGATAACCCCGTTCCTCTGGTTCGATTCGCAAGCCGAAGAAGCCACCAACTACTATCTCTCGGTCTTCGCCGATTCCGAG
>JAICWZ010000172.1 GCA_025966355.1 Thermomicrobiaceae bacterium | reverse complement strand
GGAAACCATCAGCAACTGCTTCAACTGCGGCGGAGAGTGCGGAAGTGCGTAAAACTCACCGGGGTAGAGCCGGCTCGGCACGACATAATCGCGGGCGCCTTCCGGAGTGCGCATGACGAGATCAGGCCAGTCGATCTCGACAAAATCCCGCGCGTCGAGGTAGTCGCGAATGAACTTGATCACTTTATGCCGTAGTTCGAGATTGCGCTGCATCCGTGGACGACGGAGATCGAGATAGCGATATTCGAGGCGGAGAGATTCGTCGACCGGCGCTTCGTCGTTGATGTAGAACGGCGGCGTTTTTGACGGGTTAAGAATCTCGATCGACGTCGCTTGCAACTCGATCTCGCCTGTGTCGAGCGAAGGGTTCGCGGTTCCGGCCGGCCGCTTCTGCACCAGTCCGGTGACCGAGAGCACGAATTCGCTGCGTACTCCCTCCGCGACCTTGTGCGCGTCGGGCGACTCTTGCGGGTTGGCAACGACCTGTGTGAGGCCATAGCGATCGCGTAAATCGAGGAAGATCAGCCCACCATGATCGCGGCGTCGATTGACCCAGCCCTTGATCGTTGCCGTCGATCCGACGTCGGACAAGCGCAATTCGTTGCAGGTGCGATAGGTGCGTTGCCCGGGAGCATGGGATGACTCGGTCTGGTCGTCGATCATCTAGCTGGCCTTTCATTCGATTGTGACGGTCGAGGTCACTTCGTTTCAGTGACCGCTTCGTTCGCGATCTTCTCGAAGCATTCAGTCCACCGACGGAGGGCACCTTCGGCATCGATGCCCTGCGCTCGAGCGTCGCGAGCAAGCGCCGCAAGTTGCCCAGCGAATCGCGATTCATTCGCATTATCGGACTCGCTCAACGCTGTGAGGACGCGTACTGAAATCTGCTCGCAATCGATCCCACGTGATTCGGCCCGGCGAAGTAGTGCCTGCGTGCGCGCCAACGCCGGCAATGACGGCGGAACTGAGTCAAAGATCGACGGTGCATCCTCATCCGGCTGGCCGGAACGCTCTTGTTGTTTGATCTGATCCCAGGCGGTCACAACCTCTTCGGCCGTTTCGGCGGAGCGGTCGCCAAAGACATGCGGATGCCGTCGGATCATCTTACTCGCGAGGATCTCAAAGACGTCTTCCAGCATGAACGTGCCCTGTTCTTCGGCGATCTGGGCATGGAGCAGGATCTGGAGCAGGACATCGCCCAATTCTTCCGCGAGCTTGGATGGTCCGCCGGTTTCGATCGCCTGGACGGCCTCGTACGCCTCCTCGATCATGTAGCGGGTGAGCGACTGATGGGTTTGCTCGCGGTCCCAGGGACAACCTCCCGGAGCTCGAAGGCTCGCGATAATCTGTTGGAGCCCTTCGATGACACGCGTGCGTTCGTAGGGATCGACCGGTGGCAAGACCAAAATCTCGTCGTCGCCGATCTGCCGTTTTGCCAATTCGGAGAGCGGGAATTCGAGCGTATCCTCACCCGAATCATTGTCCTCATTGACCAGCGTTACGCTGATGTCAGGCGGATAGATCCGGAGGAGCGCCTGTTGGACGCGGGCCGCGATTTCCGGTGTATTTACGCCCCGGACCAGTACCGATTCAAGCGGCGTGACCGGGACCATTCCCCCTCCGAACGGCGCGGCGTCAACGGCACCCATGACGGTTTCGGCGGGTGCCAGTTGCAATACGATCCGGTCCTGATTGGGACCATATGGTGAAAGTCCTCCGAAGATTAAGTCGTCATCACTGAGACCGTACTGGTCATCAATTTCATCGTCTTGAGACGGCCCGAAGATAAAAAGATCGTCGCTCATTGGACTACCGCCCTCCCGTACTCTCGCCATTGAGGCTGAGGACGGCCAGGAATGCTTCCTGGGGAATTTCGACGTTCCCGACCATCTTCATGCGCGCCTTGCCTTCTTTTTGCTTCTCCAGCAGTTTGCGCTTGCGCGTGACATCGCCACCATAACACTTGGCGAGCACATTCTTGCGCTGGGCGCGAATCGTTTCGCGCGCGATGATGCGACTGCCGATCGAGGCCTGCACGGGAATGTCGAACATCTGGCGCGGGATGAGCGAGCGGAGCTGTTGCACGAGTTCCCGGCCGCGTTCGTAAGCCGTTCCGCGATGGGTGATCAACGAGAGCGCGTCGACCGGCGCGCCGTTCACCAACACGTCGAGCTTGACGAGGTCCGAGGCGCGATGCCCGGCCAGCTGGTAATCGAGACTGGCGTAGCCTTGCGTGCGTGACTTCAGCTGGTCGTAGAAATCGACGATCAGTTCCCCGAGCGGAATACCGAAACGAAGACGTGCGCGATCCTCGTCCATGTAGTCCATATCCGCCAGATCACCGCGCCGGCTCGACACCAGTTCCATGATGGTTCCGATGTAGCGCGAGGGGGTCATGATCGTGGCATCAACCCACGGCTCGCGAATCTCTTCGATTTCACCCGAGTTCGGCAGTTCCGAGGGATTATCGACAAGCAACGTTGTTCCGTCGTACTTGACGACCTCGTACTCAACACTCGGCGCCGTCGCCAGCAAGTCGATGTGATACTCGCGCTCCAGCCGCTCCTGAACGATTTCCATATGAAGCAGCCCGAGGAAGCCGCAACGGAAACCGAAACCGAGCGCTTCGGAGGATTCCGGCTCGAAGACGAGCGAACCGTCGTTCAGTTTGAGTCGTTCCAGCGCATCACGCAGTTCCGGGTATTCTTCGCCAGCTACCGGATAAAAGCCGGCGAAGACCATCGGCTTGATCGGTCGGTAGCCGGGAAGTGATTTCGTCGCCGGCGCGTTCGCCAGCGTCACGGTATCGCCAACCTGGCAGTCGCCCACGACTTTCAAACCGGTGGCGATATATCCGACCTCGCCGGCCACGAGTTGCGACACGGGGGTCATGGCGGGGCGAAAGGTGCCGAGCTCGATCATCTCGGTCTCTTTGCCGTTCGCCATCAGTCGAACCGTGTCAGCCGCGTTGAGCGTGCCGTCGACCACGCGAATGTAGGCGATGACGCCACGAAACTGGTCGTAATGCGAATCAAAAATGAGCGCGCGTAAGGGAGCCGTCCGATCACCGGTTGGCGGGGGGATCTGCGACACGATCGCTTCCAGCGTTTCGTCGACGCCGAGGCCCGACTTGGCTGAGGCGAAGATGATCTCCTCGTCGAGCAGCCCAATGAACGTACCAATATCGGCCGCGACCTTCTCCGGCTGCGCGTTGGGCAAATCGACCTTGTTGACGACGGCGACAAGAGCGAGACCGGCATCGATCGCCATATGCACATTCGCCATTGTTTGCGCTTCGATCCCCTGCGCGGCATCGACGACAAGCAGTGCACCTTCGCAGGCGGCCAGGCTACGGCTGACCTCATACGTAAAGTCGACGTGGCCCGGTGTATCGATCAGATTGAAGGTGTAGGTGCGGCCGTCCCGGGCGGAATATTCCATGCGCACCGTGCGCGCCTTGATCGTGATTCCTTTTTCGCGCTCAAGATCCATCGTGTCGAGCACCTGAGCGACCATCTCTCGCTCGCTGATGGTGTGCGTGCGTTCGAGGATACGATCGGCGAGCGTCGACTTACCGTGATCAATATGGGCGATAATGCTGAAGTTTCGGATGAGCGTTTGATCGATCATGATCCTCGCGTGCTCGCCTTTCCGGGAACGACTCGACCCACAAGTATACCGAACAGTTGGATGGAGTTTCCGCTGCGTTATCGTCGCAGAAGTTTGGACCGTACCCGGCTCGTGATCTGCTGCATCGCGGGAATGCGAAGGTAGTAGGCGGCAGCCAAATAGGTCGACGCGGCAGCACCGAGGGTAAAGAGAAACGCCGGGTACATGATGAGCGTGTGGCCGTGAATCGGGTCGGTCGCCCGCGCGAGCGGCGTCGCCAGGACACGAGACGCGATCACGAGCGCGACGCCAGCGATCAGCATTTTCCCGATCTGTCGATAGAGCCGCGCTTCGAAGTTACCGGTTCGCCGCACGAGCACGACCAGCAGAATGAGCATTTCAATCGTGGTGGTGATCGAGATACTGAGTGCAAGCCCGGCATGTCCCATCCGTGGCGCCAGGAACCAGCTCAAGATGATGTTGGCGACGATCGTAATGATCGAAGCGATCACCGGCGTGCGCGTGTCGTGCATCGCGTAAAACGCGCGGGTCACGGCTTCGACAACCGCGAATGAGAGCAGACCGACCGCGAAGTATTCGAGCGCTTCGGCCACGAGCATGGTCGACTGTGAGGAGAACGAGCCAAATTGAAAGAGTATCTGCACGATGCTGACGCGGAACATGAAGAGCCCGATCGATGCCGGAATGGTAAGAAAGAGAAGCGGACTGAGCGAACTCGCGAGCGTGTGGCGCATTTCACGTGTGAGGCCGAGCTCGAACTGGCGCGCCATCGTCGGGAAGATAACCGTTGAGATGCTCAGTGCCAGAATGCCGTGCGGCAACATAAAGAGTTGATAGGCGTAGTTGATCGCGGAAACGCGGCTATCGCCCAGCCGCGAGGCGAAGTTCGTCATGACGATGAAGTTCACCTGGAAGGCTGCCTGGCCGACGAGTCGCGGACCCATCAGGCGCGCGACCTGCATGAGACCATCGACCTGGCGCGAAAACGAAGGGCGGATGCGGAGACCGCGCCGCATGAGCGCCACGATCTGCGTGCTGCCGTGTGCGAACGCTCCACCGATGACGCCGAACGCGAGACCGTAGACGCCGATATGCGGCGCGAGAAAGAGCGCGCCGAAGATGATGCCGATGTTGTAGAGAATCGGTGCGATCGCCGAGATCGTGAACGCGTCCTGCGCTTCGAGCATCCCCTTGCCAGCCGCGCCAATGCCAAGCAAGAGCGGCGAGAAGAGGAGAAGACGTGTCAGATTCGTCGCGAGTTCTTGCTGCGGCTTTGCCAAACCCGGTGCCACGACGATGCTCATGAGCGGTCCGGCAAAGATGAAGACGAGCAACCCACCGCCGATGAGTACGGCGACGGTATAAGACAGCACGGCGTTCGCGAGACGCCAGGCACGCTCTCGATCGCCACGGCCGAGAAAACCGCCGAAGACTGGAATAAAGGCTGAACCGAAGGCGCCGCTCATGACGACGAGAAAGAGCAGATCGGGGATCTTGAAAGCGGCAACGTAAGCATCGTAATTGGGACTCGT
>JAICWZ010000056.1 GCA_025966355.1 Thermomicrobiaceae bacterium | reverse complement strand
CCATCTTCGGGTCATTCTCAATCAGGAGTAGGGTCACTGCTGGCATCGCCGCTATCCTTCGATAGGTCGATCACGAACGATTCGCGATGCGCAACCAAGGATACCTTCATTGTATCAGTCTCGCAGGCTGGGCCTTGACGGCCCGCCTCGCGTCCGTTCACCGGCTTGTGGGCGGATAGAGCGACATGTGCGTATGCAATGCCAGCCAGCGGCCGCCGCGTTGCTCCAGCACGATCGTCGCGCGGCCGGGCCGGGGATACCACTCGCCGTTGGCGTGCTGGCCTTCGGAATCCCACGGCACGGCGACCCAGGCCTGATCGTCCGCGATACCGGCGTGCAGGTCATCCAGCCGGAAGGTGAAGCCGCGCGTCACCCCCCAGATGTTGCGCCATTGCCCGGCGATCAGTGGATCGAGACCGGCGATCATCCCGGCATAAGTGCCAAACCCAACGACTTCCGGCGCAAACATCGTGCGCCCATGATCGTAGTCCACGGCGCGAACGGCCGCAGCAAACTCCTCCAGCCATGCCCGGATCTCGCCCAATTCGTTCGTCAACGACGCATCCTTTCTTGCACGATACATGCGGCTATCTTCCCGATCGTTCCGCCAATTTTCGCATCGAACAACGCTGCCTGTCGCCTCGCATGCTGTTTGCGCCGCGTGTCACAGGTTGGGATAATCGAAGCGCGGGCGGGGAACCGATCAGACCCGCACCTGGAGGCGACGCCACGAGATGGAGATGTTCGGCCGGACGCTCGGCAACTATCGTATCGAGGCGCTGCTCGGCTCCGGACGTCTGGGCCGCGTCTATCGCGCCACGCACCTCACGCTCGGCCGCCCGGCGGCGCTCAAGATCTTCCACGAGCGCTTTGCCGTCGATCCTGCCGTTCGCGAACGATTCCTGCGCCAGGCAACCGAGCTGATCGGGCTTCGGCATCCGCATCTTGTCGAGATCTACGATGCTGGTGAAGCGGATGGCCTGCTCTACCTGGCGATGGAGTTTTGTGCAGACGGTTCGGCCGGCCGGCTGGTGCGCGAAGCCGCCGGGTCGGGCGATTCGGTGCCGCTCGAGACGAGTCTCGACCTGATCGACCAGGCGACCGAAGGGCTCGAATACGCGCACAACCAGGGGTTCATCCATGGCGATATCACGCCGAATAATTTGCTGCTGACGTCCGAGGACGGCACGCAACGGCTCAAGGTCGGTGATATCGGACTCAGCTGGCTGGGCGACGCCGCGGTCGACGGTGCGCTCGCCTATCGCTCGCCGGAGCAGCGCCGTGGTGATGCGCCAGACGAGCGGAGCGACGTTTACGCGCTCGGTGTCGTGCTCTACCAGTTTGTCACCGGCCGCTTGCCCTTCGGCTCCGATACCGACCGGTCAGACCCACCCACGCCGCGCGATCTGAAGCCGGAACTCTCCCGGCCGCTGGAAGAGGTCATCCTGCGCTGCCTGGCGGAGCAGCCGGACGATCGCTACGGCAGCGCCGCCAAGCTTGGCATCGCGGTGCGAACGCTCAGCCTCTCCGGTCCGGCCGGTGATGCCGCCGAGAGCGCGGTGCCCATTCCGCCGCTGACCAGCCAATACGTGCCGCGCGCGGCGGTGCGCCTCATCGCGCGAGATCATCGCGTGGCGCTGGCGCCGGGCGAAACACGTCAGCTGCGCGTGATGGTGGAGAACGCCGGCAGCGCGACCGACGAATTTCTGGTCGCGATCGAACCGTCGGCGGTCGTGCAGACCGACGACGTGCCGCGACGCGTGCGGCTCGATGCCGAGCAGCAGGAGCTGGTAACGCTGGACGTCAGCCTCGATCGCGAGAGCCGGGTCGTGCCCGGCGAGTACCGGCTGCGCATTCTCGCTCATGCGGCCATGAGCGACGCGGTCAACGACACTGCCTTCGCGGCGGCCGTCATCCTGCCGGAGCGGCCGGGGCCGCTCACGATTCGGCTGATGGGCGCATCGAGCGGCGCCCAGCGCGAATATCAGCTCGATCTCTTTAACGAAGGCGGCACGACCGCACACTACACGCTGGCGGCGAGCGATCCCGAACATCTGCTGACCTATCGCTTTAACGCCGATATCGTCACGGTCGAGCCGGGACGCTCGCGCACGATCGTGCTGAGTGTCCGCGATCGCCGCCGCCGCTCGGATGGCGCGCCGCTGCAGTTTCTGGTCGTGGCCACTCCGGCCAGGGGTGAACCGCTTTCCGCGACCGCCAATTTCAACCGGCCCGCGAGCGGCGGCTACCGGCTGTTCCCCGTGTTGAGCGGTCTCGCCGCGGCACTGGCCGTCGTGCTGATCGGCGCCATCTTCATGCTGCACCTCTCAGGTACCGACGGCAACGACACGAACGCCCAGGCGCGTTCGACCGGCCCCGCCACGAACAGCGCGGGCGTGATCCCAGCGGCGACGCCCACCGCCGCGCCATCGCCGACCACGGTCGCTTCGCCCACCGCGACGGCCGCTGCGACCGCGACCGCGACGCCAACGCCCTCGACCCAAACGCCGCTGACGGTGCGCCAGGTGACGACCGACAAACGCGCGGTCGCGCTCACCTTCTCGCTGGCTTCCAACGATGAGACGCCGGCCAAGCTGCGCGCCATTCTGGCGGCGCTGAAGCAGGCGAATATCCATGCGACCTTCGGCTTTCGCGGTGACTGGGCGGAGGCGAATCCCGACCTGGTCAAGGAGATCGTGGCGGGCGGCAATCAGCTGATCAACGCGACCTACGATTACCAGTCATTTACCGGCGAGAGCACCCAGAGCGGTCCGCTCAGCAACGCCCAGGTGACCGAGGAGCTCACACACGACGCCCAGGTCATTAAGCAGATCACCGGCGTCGACATGGCGCCCTACTACCGGCCGCCCTACGGCGATACGGACACCGGAACCAGCACCGCTGTGGCCGATGCCGCGGCCAGGGCGGGCTATAGCGTCAGCGTCCTCTGGTCGATCGATACGGAAAGCTGGGCCGAAGGTCGCACGGTGGCCGACATGGTCGCCTCTGCCAACAAGGCCGAGCCGGGCGACATCATCCTCTTCAACATCACCAAAGCGGGCGGCAACAAGGATGTCGAGGCCCTCCCTCAGATCATCCGCGATCTCCGCGACAAGGGGTTTTCGTTCGCTACCGTCAAGGATCTGGTCGGGCGGTAGAGAAAGACGATATCTCTCGCAGAGGCGCAGAGGGCGCAGAGAATCTCAATATAAAAACTCTGCGTCTCTGCGTCTCTGCGAGAGATACTCGTTCTCTCCCGACTACACCACCGTCCCAACCGGAAGGGCATGAGCGGTCATGAGGGAGGCGGCGTCGGAGCAGAGCCAGACGACGGTGGCGGCGATCTCTTCGGCGCTGCCGAAACGTCCGAGCAGCGTGCCGAGCCGTTCGCGCTCCTTGCGCTCCGGCTCGCCCGCGAAGAGGCGATCGAGCAGATCGGTATCGACGTAGCCGGGGCAGACCGCGTTGACGCGAATGCCGTCGCGCGCGTAGGCGAGCGCGACCGACTTGGTCAGCCCGACGACGGCGTGCTTACTCGCCGAATACGCCGGCAGCGTCGGACTCCCTTTGACGCCGGCCGATGAGGCAGTATTGACGATGGCGCCGCCGCCCTGGGTTAGCATCTGGCGGATTTCCGCCTTCAGGCAGAGCCAGACGCCCTTCACGTTCACGTCCATGACCCGATCAAAGTTGTCGTCCGGCGAGTCGATGAGCGGCGCGACCGTGCCGAGCACGCCCGCATTGTTGTGCGCGCAATCGAGCCGCCCGAACTGCTCGACCGTACGGGCGATGAGCGCGTTCACGTCGGCCGCGTTCGTCACATCGACTCGCTCGAAGTTCGCCTCGCCGCCACTCTGGGCGATCGCCTGTGCCGTCGCCGCGCCACCCTCTTCGTCGATATCAGCGACGACGACGTGCGCGCCAGCCGCCGCGAACGCCAGCGCCGCAGCGCGACCGATGCCCGCTCCGGCGCCGGTCACGAGTGCGACCTTGCCCTCCAGCACTCCAGTCATCTCTCCCCCCCCTTTTGCCGAACGCCGATCGCCTAGTCAGCCGCTTCCCACTTCAGAATCTCCAATGGACCATCGCCGCATTGGATCGTTAGCCGGTCCTCGCTTCGGTCGATGACCGTACCGGGCGGCACATCTTTGCTGGAATCGCCGGCCACGAGATGCGTTTTGACGATGAGCGTACGCGTTCCGTCGATCGCGCCAAAGACGCCGCTGGCCATACCACGGCTGCCGGTCCAACTGCGCACTTGGTTGTGAATGCTCCGCGCCGGTTGCGACCAGTCGATCTCACGCCAGGCATCCTCGAAGATCGGCGCGTATCCTGCCCGCGCTTCGTCCTGTGGCTCGCCCGGGTCCCGCTCGATCACTCGTGCCAGCGTCTCACTGACCAATCCCGGTACGAGTCCGATCCATCGCGGGGCGAGCGACTCGAAATCGTCATCATCGTCGTACGGGAGCGCTGCCGCAGCGAGGATCGGCCCCTCATCGATACCGGCCGTCATCCGATGGGTCGTCCAGCCGATTTTCCCTTGATCATCACGGAACGCCCATCCGACCGGGTTCGGGCCGCGATATCGGGGAAGTATGCCGCCATGCGTGTTGATCGTGCCGAGACGCGGCAGATCGAGCACGTCCTGCGGCAGCACGCGCAGAAAACCGAGTACCCAAATAACATCGGGTTTGAGCGGCTCCAGCATGCGCGCCAGCCGTTCGGGATGCGTCGTAACGATGACATCGATGTTGGGCGGCGTCGCGCGTACGATGTCGAGATAGGTCGTCGTGCGCCGGCTCTTCGGCCCCGGCCCGGTCACGACGCCGACCAGCCGGTGCCCATGCGCGCGCATCAACTGATCGAAGGCGGGCGGAATTTGCGCGTCAGCATCGGTGATGACCACGACTCGGAGCGATTCGGTCAAAGGTTAATCCTTTCTCCGGGAACGGCTGTTTCTCTCGCAGAGGCGCAGAGGCGCTGAGATTTTTATGTTTTTAACTCTGCACCCTTTGCGCCTCTGCGAGAGATTTTCGTCCACTCTTGGTAGACTAATGAACGCGTCATTGGCGCGCAACGGCGCAATACAAGGGAGTAGCATGGTCGTTTATACGGATCCGATCAAGGATCGCGCGGGGCTCGAACGGAAGCTGGCGATCGACAGCTACCACGTCGATCCGAATCGCGCCCATATCTGGATTATCGACCACGAAACCTGCCTCCAATGCGAGCGCCAGCAGTGCATCAACTGTTGTCCAGCCGCCTGCTACGCACCACAACCCGACGGCCGCGTCATCTTCTCCTACGAAGGCTGTGTCGAGTGCGGCACCTGCCGCATCGTTTGCAATGAGTTCGACAACATCGCCTGGACCTACCCGCGTGGCGGCTTCGGTATCCAGTACCGCTACGGCTAGCGCCCGGTTACTCCGACGCTACGAGGCGTGGGGCATTACGGCTGCCTGCACCGTTGCTTCGAGCTCGGCCAGATAATCGGCGGGAAGCTGAAGCGCCTTCGCGCCGGCCAGAATTGGGCGTACATAGGCTGATGTCGGACGAAATGGTCCGGCTGAATTGGGAATGACATAGGTGAAGACGTCGATGCCACCGCCGGTCGGCGTCGCCACGATGAAGCCAACCCGCTTGTAATAGCCGCGATCGACACCGGAGATTCGGTCGAGCTGATCGAACTCATCTGCACTCAGTTCGTAGATCAGACCATACATCTCGTGGCCCGGCGCGGCTTCGAGCTGGCAGCCGCCGCCTTCGCTGCCCACCGGGTAGCGGCCGAAGACGACACGGTAACCGCTCAAGCTGGCAACGACCGTTGGTTCAGCACCGGGGCAGAACTTCCGCATCTCGTCTAAATCAAGCAGCGTGCAGTAGGCAAAATAGCGCATTGATCGATTCTCCTCAATCCGACCGCATCTCCATCGGTACTTTAGAGCAAAGACGCGTGTCGCACAATCAACCGCTCAGCGCGCCGAAGCGATTGAGCGCGCCGATGAGCGCTTCGAGCAGCCCGTCACCGCCATGACCGGCATTGCTCAGGATCTGAAGCTCGCTCGTCGTCCAGCGCTGCGACAGCTGCCAGGGTACTTCCATCGCGCTGCTGACATCATGACGTCCGTGAATCAAGACGCCGGGGATGCCGTTCAGCTTCGGCGCATCGCGCAGCAGTTGCCCCTCTTCCAGAAAGGCACCGTGACTCCAGTAGTGCGTGACGAGGCGGGCGAAGCGGAGCCGAAACTCAGGATCGTTGTAGCGCGGGTTCGGTTCGTAGCCCGGGATGAGCGAGACGTGCGTATCCTCCCAGAGACACCACTCGCGCGCCGCTGCCGCGCAGATCTCCGGATCGGGATCGGTGGTCAGCCGGGCATACGCCTCGACCAGCGGTAGATGGCGCAACGATTCCGGCACGAAGTTCGCAAAACGCTCCCACTCCTGCGGGAAGATGCGCGCGACGCCTTCGGTAATCCACTCGACCTCGCGCCGCGTCGTGTTCGTCACCAGCCCGAGCACCAGCGCCTCGACATGCTCGGGATACGTTTCGGCATAGGCGAGCGCCAGCGTTACTCCCCAGGAGAGCCCGAGAATCGTCCAGCGGTCAACCTGATGCAGTTCGCGCAGCGCCTCGATATCGGCGATCAGGTGCTGCGTCGTATTGACGCTCAGATCGGCATCCAGCGCGCTCGCCAGCGGACGGCTCCGTCCGGCGCCGCGCTGATCGAAGAGCACGGCCCGGTAGACGGCCGGATCGAAGAAGCGCCGCTGGCCCTCCGAAAACCCCGAGCCCGGCCCGCCATGCAGATAGAGTGCCGGTTTCCCCTGCGGATTGCCGCATGCCTCCCAGTAGATCTGTTGCCCGTCGCCCACATCGAGCATGCCGCTCTCGAACGGCTCAACCGGCGGAAATCGCGGATCCATGCGCGCATCGCTCCTTTCTTTTATCGAACGCTCTATTGAACTACATCGAGCGAGATAGCGCGTTTCCAGTAGGGGCGCGATTGATCGCGCCCGGCGCGCCGTTCAGGCGGCGCCCGTCTTTCCCGTTGGCCAGGCACACGCGTTGCCATTCGCGGCACGGGAATGACCCGCCTCGTGCGCTACGCGCACATCGGACGGGCGCGATTGATCGCGCCCCTACGAGGAACGCGGGTCGTGAATTGTCAGTTGGGGTTGAGATTGCGCTCACAAAGACCTCCTCGTGCCTTCCCGCGTATACTCGATGGCGAGGGGGAACGATATCCGGTGTCCGAGCGCGAAGAGGATGGATCATGTACTGGACTAGGAAGCATGTTCTCGTTTGCACCGCCAATCATTGCATGCAGAAGGGCGCCCAGCGGGTGGCCGGGCAGTTGCGTATTCAATTGAAGCGCGAGGGACTCGACAACGACGTCATGGTCAACACCTGCGATTCGATCGATCTCTGTGACATCGGCCCGAACATGGTCGTCTATCCCGACGGCATTATCTATTCGGGCGTCGTCGTCAAAGACATTCCCGAGGTCATCGATTCCCTCCGTGAGGGCGGCGAGCCGGTCGAGCGGCTGATCCTGCATCCGGGTGAAGGGGCCGAGGGCTGCCGGCGCGAGATCTTCGCGGCGGCGATTGAAGGCCCGACGGTTTCGCCGGAGCGCTTCGCGGCGCTGGCGGCGGAGCATGGCTTCGAGGACACCGATGCCTGGATCGCCGAGCAGGCGCGTCGCGGCTTCATCGCACGCAAGGAGATCGAGGGCGAGCCGGTCATTCAGGTGACAACCAAGGCGCGAAATCGCTATGGTTTGCCGCTCGCGGGAGAGTGAGAACGCCCGGCTGAGGCGAAGGAGGGCCGATGGCGAACCCGCTACATGATGGACCGGCCGATGGCGACCATGCGACCGCTGTTCGACCGATCTCAAATCCCGAGCACCCCTTCGCCCATCCCGCCGAGCACGAATTCGCCGCCTTCCTCGACTTCTACCGCATCCGCTGGCAGTACGAGCCGACCTCCTTCCCGCTCCGCTGGGAAGATGGCCGCGTCGTCGAGATGTTCGCGCCCGACTTCTATCTGCCCGAGCAGGATCTGTATGTCGAGCTGACGACGATGAAGCAGAGCCTGGTGACGCGCAAGAACCGGAAGATGCGCGAGTTGCGCGAGCTTTACCCCGACGTCAACATCGTCCTCATCTATCGCAAGAACTACCACGAATTGCTCTCGCGCTTCGGCTACGGCGCCGTCGATATCACCTCGCTGCGGCCGGAGCAGATCGAGCGCGTCTTGCTCAGTTCGGCCGAGATCGCGGGGCGGGTGCAGGAGCTGGGACGCGAGATTTCACGCGACCACGCCGGTTCCTCGATCGTGCTCGTCGGCGTCCTCAAAGGGATCACCTTCTTCCTGGCCGACCTGGCACGCGCCATCTCACGGCCGCTGGCGCTCGACTACCTCAGCATCTCGCACGATGCCGCCGAGGGCCGCGTGCATATCAGCAAGGATCTCGATCTCGATATCGCCGGGCAGCATGTGCTGCTGGTCGAGGACATCGTCAATACCGGCGTCTCGATGGACTTCGTACTGCGCACCCTGCGCGAGCGTAACCCGGCCTCGCTCCGCGTCTGCGCCCTGCTCGACAAAGCCGAGCGCCGTCTGGTGCCGCTCGACATCGATTACGTCGGCTTCACCATTCCCAACGAATTCGTCGTCGGCTACGGCCTCGACTACCGCGAGCTCTATCGTAACCTGCCCTTCATCTGCGTCCTCAAGCGTGAGGTCTACGAGGCCAAGGGCCGGCGGCGCGATGCCCCCTTCTCCTCCCCAGGCTGAGCGGCCCGATGAAT
>JAICWZ010000167.1 GCA_025966355.1 Thermomicrobiaceae bacterium | reverse complement strand
CAAGAACGGCAGTCCGATGAGGATCACGGCGATCAAGATGAGCAGATATCGTCGCTTCGATCCGTCGGTGCCTGCAGCTGGTTTCATCAATCGCCTGCTCGCTCAGCGGTCTGTACGCTCGGCACATGGCAGTACCTCGACTCATGGTGGCCCTGATCGCCGCCAAACGCCAGGGGACGTTAGACCTAGATTTCGTTATGCAGCGGCAGTGTTCAGCTCAGCGAGGATCGGGCGGAGTGTCGCGAAATCGTCACATTGTCGCGCCAGCGAACGATGGAGCTGAGCGCGCGGGCTCGGATGGTACATGCCGATCAAGATACGCTCGCCCCACCGGTTCGGTTTAGCGACATCGCGGCGCAGCTCGATCGCATGCGGCTCGATCAGCGCCAGCGCCTTGAGCGCGACGACGCCGAGCGCGATAACCAACGATGGATCGATCAGTTCGATCGTGCGACGGAGAAACGGTGAGCAATTGCGGATCTCGCGCATCGTTGGCGCCGCGTTGCGACCACGAGCATCGCGCGGATTGCACAGTACGGCGTTCGTGATGAACAGATCTTCGCGGGCAAGCCCGGCCGCCGCGAGCAGGAGCTCGAAGTTCCGCCCAGATTGGTCGCCAGCGAGCGGAATACCGGTGCGCGCCGCCCCCAGCCGGCCGGGCGCCTCGGCGACACAGAGAATCCGCGCGCGCGAATCCCCGTTCGCGTGGCTGAGCACCGCACGGCAATCCGCCATCCGCGCGCAGGCACGGCAGGCGGACGCATCAGCTGCGAGACGCGATAGCGTGTCTGTCGCCCCGCCGGAGCTATTCAAGATCGTGCGCCCAGGTAATCAACCCCGGACTAAACGGCGTGACCAGGTCGGGATGATGCGGGACGACGCGCACGGTCAACCCGTGCTCACCGCTGGTCCCTTTCGCCGTCACGCGCGTGCGGTAGGCGAGCACGCCGTCGGTCGCTGGACCCAACGGCTCCATAGCCAGCGCATGTCCACGATCGAGCGTTCGGTCTCCATCCAGTGTGCCGGCGTACAATTGCACGCTCAGATCCTCCGGCTTAAGTCTTCCCGGGCGCAGCCGTGTCGCGACGTCGAACGATTGACCGGCATGCAGCGTGCCGGATGCATTGGCCTCCACCGAGATAATCTCGATCTCCGGCCAGTGTTCAGCGACAGTCGCGCGCCAGCGGGCCAACTCCTGGCTCTCACGCAGATCGTTCGCCGTGAACCGCTCAAAGCGCTCAATCGCCGGACGATAGAAATCCTGGTAATACTGCCAGACCATTCGGTGGGTATTGAACGTGCCGGTCAACTGGCGGATCGACGAGCGCATCTGGGCGATCCAGTCGTGCGGCAGTCCGTGCTCGTCGCGCCGGTAGAAGGTTGGGATCACCACCCGCTCCAGCAGATCATACAGATCCTCGGAGTCGGCCTGGTCATGGAGATCGACCGTCAAGTACGGCAGATCGCGGCCGATTGGCCAGCCGATCGGCGGCAGATCGCGACTCGCGTTCGCCCAGGCTTCAGCCCACCAGCCATCGAGCGTACTCAGATTGAGCACACCATTGGCTGCAGCTTTCATGCCGCTAGTGCCGCTCGCCTCCATCGGCGGGCGCGGAGTGTTGAGCCAGACGTCGGCCCCTTGCACCATCTGCGACGCGACGGCGATGTCATAGTCTTCGAGGAAAACGATATGTCGACGGAACGGTTCCTGGCTCGATAGCGTGTAGATCTGCCGGATCAACTCTTTGCCCTGGTCGTCGCGCGGGTGCGCTTTGCCACCAATGATGATCTGCACGGGGCGTGCCGGGTCGGTCAGCAGCCGTTCGAGACGAGCCGGATCGCGAAAGAGCAGCGTCGCGCGTTTATACGACGCGAACCGGCGACCGAAGCCGATCGTCAGCGCGTCGGGCCGCAGAATCTCGTCCGCTACCGGAAAACGATGCCGGATCACGCCGCGACGCTCGCGCTGCCATTGGAGATGCGAGCGGGCGAAGTCGACAAGCCGGTGGCGCGCCCGCTCGTGCGTCTCCCAGATCTCGGCGTCACTCACCTGATCAATTCGATCCCAGAGCGACGCATCGGCCGGCTCGCTGCGCCATTCTTTACCGAGATGCCGGTCGTAGAGCGCGCCCATCTCGTGCCCGACCCAGGAATTCAAATGCACGCCATTCGTGACACTCCCGATCGGCACCTCGTCGACCGGAACGCCCGGCCAGAGGCCGGACCACATCCGACGCGTGACGACACCATGCAACTCGCTCACACCGTTTGTATACGCGGCAAGCTTGAGGGCGAGTATCGTCATGCAGAACGCCTCGTTGTCGTCATGCGGGTTCTGGCGTCCAAGCGCCAGAAAATCCCAGAGCGACAGACCAAGCGACGCGACGCAGTCACTGAAGTAGTGATTGATGAGATCCGGAGCAAAATAGTCGTGCCCGGCCGGCACCGGCGTATGGCTGGTGAATACGAGTCCCGCCGAAGCGGCTTCGCGCGCGGCGTCGAATGAAACCTCGTGCGTCTCCATCAACTGGCGTACGCGTTCGAGCCCGAGAAACGCGGAATGCCCCTCGTTCATGTGGTAGACCGACGGCTCGATGTTGAGCATCTGTAGCGCGCGGAATCCACCGATCCCGAGCACGATCTCTTGCTTGATACGCGCGTCGATGTCGCCGCCGTACAGCTTGTCTGTGATGCGCCGGTCGTCGGGCTGATTGAGCGGCGTATTCGTGTCGAGCAGGTAGAGCGAAATGCGGCCAACCTGGGCATGCCAGATGTTGGCAAAAACCGGCCTGCCTGGCATCTCGACCTGCACATGCATCGGCTCATCATCATTGCCAAGCACCTGCGACAGTGGCAGGCGCGCGAAATCGTGCTGGCTATACAGCTCCTGCTGCCAGCCGGAATCGCTCAGCAGTTGATGGAAATAGCCCTCCTGATACAGCAGCCCGACTCCGACGAGCGGCAGCCCGAGGTCGCTCGACGATTTGAGATGATCGCCGGCCAGGACGCCGAGGCCACCGGCGAAGATCGAAAGACATTCGGTGACGCCGAACTCCGCCGAAAAATAGGCGATGCTTGGCGTAGTCGTTTCACCGTTCGAGCGACCGTACCAGGTCGATCGCGCGCGCATGTATTCCCCGAGCTGGTGCTCGACCGCGGTCAGGCGGCTGAGAAAGTTCGGATCACGCGCCGCCGCGTCGAGCCGCTCTTGCTCGATCTCATCGAGGAGCAAAATCGGATTGTGATCGGTTCGTTGCCAGAGTTCCGGATCAAGATCGACGAAGAGTGAGCGAGCCTCGTCGTTCCAAACCCACCAGAGATTGAGCGCGAGGCCGCGCAATCCACGCAGTTCCGGAGGTATTCTGGGCACAACACGAAACGTCCGTATCGCCTTCATAAGCGTCCAATTGTTCCGATCATGTCGTCGCGAGCTACGCGACAGCTAACCGTGTGCGACAAGAGCGACCCACCATCGCTGTTCCTTCAAGACACATTCGATAAATAGGATAACAATTGCGAAGGATAACGTCCGAGGCGTACGGCTGCCCGACCGGGACACTTCGTGGCAAAATCAGGAGAGATCGGGTTCGTGCGACGAGACAATGATGTCCGATTAATGCCATGTCGATCGGAGTCTGTTGCCCGCGACGGAGGGGAAATATGGCGTCGGTAGCTGCGCTTTTCAAGGCCTACGATGTTCGAGGCGTCTATCCCACGGAGATCAATCCATCCATCGCCTACCTGATCGGCCGCGCCTTTGTCGCCTATCTCCATCCTTCAGACGTCGTGGTTGGCCGAGATATGCGACTCTCCTCTCCGGCACTCGCGAGCGCGCTCATCGACGGCATCCGCGACGAAGGCGCCGACGTCTGCGACATCGGCCTCGTCAGTACCGACAGTCTCTATTTCGCGGTCGGCAAGTACGGTTTCCCGGCCGGGGTGATGGTGACGGCGTCGCACAATCCTTCGGGATATAACGGCTTCAAGTTTTGCCGCTCCGAGGCGCGCCCGCTGAGCATGGACGAGGGAATCGGCGAGATCCGCGATCTCGTGGTGCAAAACACGTTTGGTCAGCCCAAGACGCGCGGCAAGCTCTCAACCAAAAATATTCTGCCCAACTTCGCCGAGCACGTTCTCTCGATGATCGACCCGAGCGTCATCCGGCCGCTGACAATCGCCGTCGACGCCGGCAACGGCATGGCGGGCAAAATCGTCCCGGAAGTTTTCAAGCATTTGCCGGTCAAGCTCATTCCGCTCTATTTCGAGCTCGATGGTCGCTTCCCGAATCATCCGGCCAACCCGATCGAACCGGAGAACACGCGCGAACTGGGCGAGACGATTCGCGCTCAGCATGCCGATTTCGGCATCGCCTTCGACGGCGACGCCGACCGGATGTTTATTCTCGATGGCGAAGGAACCTTCGTCGGTGGCGACATGATTACGGCACTGGCCGCCAAATCGCTCCTGCGCAAGCACCCCGGGAGCGCGATCGTTTACAACCTGATCTGCTCACGCGCCGTGCCGGAGACGATCGAACGCGAAGGCGGCGTCGGCATCCGCTCGCGGGTCGGCCATTCGTTCATCAAAGCGCTCATGCGCCAGCACGATGCCGTCTTCGGCGGCGAGCACTCAGGCCACTTCTACTTCCGCGACAACTGGTATGCCGATTCCGGCATCATCGCGGCGCTGACTATTATCGAACTTCTGTCGCTCGAAGGGGTCGGCATTGCCGAGGCGCTCCGCCCGCTCGATCATTACGTCCGCTCCGGCGAGATCAACTCCGAAGTCGAAGATCAACAGGCGGTTCTGGCCGAACTGGAACGGGTTCACGCGGGGGCGATGCTCGACTATCTCGACGGCCTGACGATCAGCTACCCCGACTGGTGGTGCAACGTGCGCGCTTCGAACACCCAGCCGCTCCTGCGACTGAACGTCGAGGCGAGTAATGCCCCACAACTCTGGGCCAAGACGAGCGAGTTGTTGCAGATCATTCGGGGCGAAGCATGACCGACAACGAGCGCCCAACGACGGAGGCGCCTGAGGCCGGCACACCAATCGAAATCGTCAAACTCCGACCGGACGGAAGCGAAGCGATCCGCTATCCGGGCGAGGTCATTCCCGCGCCGAACAGCTGGATCGCGGCGCGCGCACCCTGGGGTCAGCGACGAGTCGATCTCGGCTATCTCGTCTTCGAACCGAACGACATCT
>JAICWZ010000229.1 GCA_025966355.1 Thermomicrobiaceae bacterium | reverse complement strand
GCCACCGCGAACCTGCCGGGGCTGATGGTCGATGTTCGTGCACACGTTGGGCAAGGCGAGCGCGGTTTCGGGGCAGAACTGTTCGAGGGACTGGAGTTGACCGGTGCCGCTCTGTTGCTCTGCACCGGCTGGGATCGGCTCTGGGGAGCGCCGGAATATCTCGGCCCAAACCCATTCTTGACCGGCGAAGCGGGGCAGGCGCTGGCGGAGCGCGGCGTCGCGCTTGTGGGGATCGATAGCTGGAATATCGACGACACCAGCGACGGTACGCGGCCGGTGCACACATGCCTGCTCGGCGCCGGTATCCCGATCGTCGAGAATCTGCGCGGGCTCGATCAGTTGCCGGCCGGTGGCTTTCGCTTCACCGCCGTACCGCTGCCGATCCGTGGCGGTTCGGCCGTGCCGGTGCGCGCCTTCGCATCAGTCGAGGAGTAAATCTCTCGCAGATGCGTCGTCTCAGTCTCGTCGCTGCGCCTCGGCACGCGGAATGATGTTGCCGCTGTCCCAACTGAGCAGCCGCTGGTGGGCGATGGACGCTTCGTGTTCCCGTTCGAAGTACCAGTAAGATGACGCTCGGCGGTTCGACGATTGCCAGCAAACGCACCAGACCTGGCGATCATCGATCAATACCTTCTCCATGGTCGCGCTCAACGTTGTGTCCCTTCGTTGCTCCTGGTTTTTTCGCGTGCCCTGTAGAACGTACGGGATGGTGTCTGGTTGTGCCGTGGCTCGACCGTTAAGCGACCTGGATCAGATGGAGATCCCTGAGCCGCTCGATCGACTCATCGAAGACGACAAATGGCAACGATGATTCGAGCGCCAGCGTATGCAGCTCGGTTGAGCCGTTCAGAATGGATAGCAGGATGGTGCGATCGGTGTCACTCAGTTCGGCCGGCCAGTTTGGGTCGACCTCATCGTCGCTGATCGCGACCGTTTGGCGCTCCGGATGGTTTTCCAGCCATTCGCCGGCCAGTTGCAGCGCCTCGCGCAAGACGGAATCGATCCGATTTTCCGCGTCGCGTACGACGGCCGGTCCGTCGGCTTCGCTCGGGGTGAAGGCGAACGTGCCGATCGGCTCGATCAGCAGCCGGACGAGCGACGACTTGAGCTGGCTCGCGACAGCGTCCGCGACCTGCCGGCGGGTGACGGCACCGATGTCGACGAGCACTTCGCCCAGGCGGCGACGAGGCGTGCTGAGCGCCTGCAAGACGAGCCCCTGCTCAACCTGCTCCTCGCGTACATAGCCGTGTCGCACCAGCAACCGGCCGATGTGCTGGTTGATTTCGCCGGAACTGACGGCACTGATCACGCCGCGATCAAAGCTGAGCGTGATGCGGTCGGTTGCGGTGCTCAAGCGGAGTGTGCCCGATTTGCCGCGCTGGGCGATCATCGCCAGCATATCGGTGAGCGCGAAGTCGTTGAGATCGCCGTACATTCCCATGCCTAGACTCCCACCGCCTGCCGCGTTGGCGCGGGTCGCAGGCGGATGCGCCATTCCGATCCACGCTCCGTTTCGACCTGCCGGGTGACGAGGAGACCGGCTTCGATCCAGCGTGCGACGTCGGTCGGCTCGATGCGCAGTTCGTGCGCGACCTCGTCGACCGTGAGCCAGCGCTCTCCGGTCGCCTGATTTCCGACCGGTTCGATCTCGATATTCAGATCGCTGGCGCTGCCGATGAGTTGCACGACGAAATCGGTGAGTTGATCCTGGCTGACACGACGGGTGGTGGTGACGCCAATCCGTATCGCATCGGGGTCGATCGCGATGACCCGTACGGCGATGCACCATGGCGCACGCGGCAACCCTTGAAGCAAGCCGGTGATCTTCGCGAGACGTCGGATCTGGCTGAGGCGGAGTACCCAGCGGGCGATCCCATCACCATCGCCGAGCAACGCCGGAGTGTTGAAGGCTCCGGGTGCAATCGGCTCGCGTTCGCGATCGTCCAGATCCGAGAGGAGATCCTTGAGCGAGTCCCATTCCTCAAGATCGCCATCTTCAAGCTCGGAAAAGGCATCAAGTTCGTACGCCCTGGAATCAAGATTATCGTCGAGCATATGACCTTCTTTCGTCGGATTCGCAGGCGTTGGCCCGTCGTATGCAGCGACCAGCCTAAGCCTAGCCATCCATCCGCCGCCGTGGCATCCTACCGCGGTCCCAACCAGAACGTACGCGCGTACCGCGTATGGCGCGGCGAATGTCCCGGCCGAGAAAGCACTCGTTGGACCGGCCCGTTCGCGGGCGTCTGGAATGTCTGCGCCCCCCAGTCGTTGATTGTCTATATCGCGGCGTCAGCGATGATCGTTGGGACCCGCGACAGATCGAGAGGACCGCGTCGATGAAACTTGGTGTGCAGATCCGTCCGACCGATTATTCACTCGATCCGCGCGAGATCGGCCGCATGGTCGAGGCGCACGGCTTCGAATCGCTCTTCTTCCCCGAGCATACCCACATTCCGCTGGCGACCAGATCACTTGAACCAGACGATCCTGATTGGCTCGAGACCTGCATGCATATGCTCGACCCGTTTGTCGCGCTGGCGACCGTCGCCACAGTCACGGAGCGGTTGAGGCTCGGCACCGGAGTCAGCCTGATCGTCGAACACGATCCGATCACGCTAGCCAAGGAGGTGGCTACGCTTGATCTCCTGTCGGCCGGGCGCTTCCTCTTTGGGGTCGGTGCAGGGTGGAACCGCGCTGAGATGATCGATCACGGAGTCGACCCGACCCAACGCTGGGAGTTGCTGCGCGAGCATGTGCTGGCGATGAAGGTGCTCTGGATGGAGGAGCAGGCCGAATTTCACGGCCGCTTCGTCGACTTCGGTCCAGCCTTCCAGTGGCCCAAGCCGTCGCGGAAGCCACACCCGCCGATTTTGATTGGCGGTGAGGGGCCGGGCGTGCTCGATCGCGTGCTTGATTATGGCGATGGCTGGATGCCCAACGAGCATCGAGGTGTCGACGCGCGCGTGATCGAACTGCGCCAGCGCCTGACCGAACTCGGCAGAGATCCGTTGCCGGTGACCATCTATTCAGTTGCCTGGGACCGATCCGCGGTCGAGCGATACCTCGCTATTGGCGTCGAGCGCTGCGTCTTCACCATACCGGCGTTCGATGCCACCGGCATCGAACGTGGACTGCGCGATCTCTGGATTCTGGTCGGCGATCTTGCGTCGGGAATCGAGTGATCACTTAGCCGAGTGTTCGCTCGGGCGAAACCAGCGAGCGTGGTCCAACGATCCCGGCTAGAATCACGTCACAGTATCGACGGTGGTCGTTGAGATGAAGCGCCGTGGCTGGTTGGAGACGCGTTGCAAGCGCCACGTGCTATCACTGAGGTTCGACTCACTGATGTCGCGCCGGAGATCGAGCCGTGATTCAGGGATTGGGAGGAGGCGAGCCATGCGACTCAAGGATAAGGTAATTCTGATCACCGGCGGCACGCGGGGAATCGGTGAAGCGATGGCGCGCCTCTTCGCCGAAGAGGGTGCGCTCGTCACCTTCACCGGCCGCCATGCCGGGCTGGGTATTGAAGTCGTCGAACGGATCGCCGGTACCGGCGGGCGAGCCGAGTACGTCGAACTTGATGTGCTGCGCCTGCCGGATTTACAACGGGTGGTTCGGGATACGGCTGCGCGCCATGGCCGGCTCGACGTGATGGTGAACAATGCCGGTTCGGTGCTCCCCCGCACGATCCTCGAAACCGAGGTCCACGACTTCGAGCAACTCTTCGATACGAATGTCCGCTCGGTCTTCTTCGGCACGAAGTGGGCGGCCGAGATCATGATCGGGCAACGCTCCGGCAGCATCATCAACACCGCGTCGACCGCGGGAGTCCGTGGCCTGCGGCAGCGCGCGGCCTACTGCGGCACGAAAGGCGCCGTCATCCAACTATCGAAAGCGGCCGCGCTCGATCTGGCGCCCCACAATGTGCGTGTCAACTGCGTGTCGCCCGGCGCGATCGACACCGAACTGCTGCGCCGCGCGCGCTTCGGCGGCCAACCGGATCAGGATCGGCTCGTCGCCGGAGTCGGCCGCGATCTCCCGCTCGGCCGCATCGGCACGCCCGGCGACATCGCCTCGGCGGCGCTCTACCTGGCATCCGACGAATCCGCCTGGGTGACCGGCACAAACATCATCGTCGATGGTGGCGGCACGGTGTAGCCGACGGAGAAATCTCTCACGCAGAGACGCAGAGATTTAAATCTATAAAGAACTCTGCGTCTCCGCGTCTCTGCGCGAGAAAATCG
>JAICWZ010000565.1 GCA_025966355.1 Thermomicrobiaceae bacterium | reverse complement strand
GAAAGATGTCCTTGACGCGCAGCGCGCGCTGGGCATCGGGCGTTAGCGGGTCGAGTTTCATGCTGAGCGTGAAGACGAGTGATTGCGGCGTGCCGGGAATCTTCACCGCTGGTGTCGCTGGGCGTTTCGCCTTGAGCGTGCCCATCATTGAGCTGAACGATTGATCTGAAAGGTTCGGGCGAAAGGGAACGATTGCCGGGGCTTGCGCGGCGTCGATCGCCAGCAGTTGCCCCGAACCGGCGGTGCGCGAGACTTCGATCAGATCGCGATTGGCCGGCATGTTCGCTTCGACGCCCTCAACCTGCTTCTGCGCCTGCGCCAGGTCGTATTGCGGGATCGATGCGCCGATGCGGATATCCGGTTGCAGGCGCACATCGGCGCCGATCTGATAATCCGCCTGATCGTGTTGGGATAGGTCCCAGGTTGAGCCATAGGAGAGCGCGAACAGTCCGATCGCCATGGCGATCATCAGCAAGAGCGCTGATCGGGCATAGCGCAACGGTCGTCGGGATACCTGCCAGGCGCCGAGCGAAGCGACCAGCCCGCGTTGGCGTGTTGCCGCACGGTCGATGATCCGTGCGAGCAACGGCACGAGGCGAAGCGCGATGATGGCGCCGGCAATGAGTCCGATGGCGGGCGCCGCGACGAGGAACGGATCGATGCCGAGGCGTCCCTGGACCGATTCCGTAATCGCACCGCGATAGCGGCTGAGTTGCCAGTAGCCGAGAATCGCGAGCGCGACGAGCATCAGATCGATTCCGGCGCTCTGGGCGAGACCGCGTGCCGCCTGGCGGCCACGTGCGGCGCGCGCCTGCACGAAGGTGCGCGCTGAGACAAGCATCGGCAGGCCGAGCGCGAGCACGCAGCCGATCGCCGAGACGATTGAAAGGGCGTACGCGTCGCGGGTGATGACCGGATTGACCGGTAAGCCGATGCTGGCGAGCGGACCGATATGGTTGAAGATATGCAGCGACCACTTCGCGACCCAGGGGCCGAGGATCGCGGCTGGTGTGGCGAGCATCAGCGCTTCCATGAGGGCCATCGTCACGATCTGGCCGGTGCTCGCTCCCCGCGAATGCAGGAGTCCGGTTTCGACCCGGCGCTGATCGACCAGCAGGTTCGAGGTGAGGAGCAGCGCGTAACCGGCCAGAATCGCGAGTTGCACCGTCACGATCAACACACCGGAGCGCGTCACCAGCAGCGACTTCTGGGCAGTGCGCAGGATCGTATTGAGCGTCGTATTGACCTGGAATGCATCGTTCGGCTGGCGCCCGCGATTCAGGGTGCCCTGCAACCCCTCGACGTTCGCGATCATTCCCGAGACCTCGTTGACGGTCAAGCGGTCGAAGTTGGGGAATATGCGCCAGTAGACCTGAGCCGCCAGGCCGCCCTGAATCTTGAAAAAGGTGTCCGAGGTCGTCACGAAGGGGCCGTAGGTGGTGAACGACGCTCCCTGTTCGCTTCCGTTGGTCGCCAACGTGTCGTTCCACCAGTAGCCTTCGGAGGGGTTATTGACCGTATAGATACCGGCGATGCGCACGTTGAGATTGAACGTCTCGACGCGGCGGCTCTGCACGCTGAGCGTGCTGCCGACCTTCAGATTAAGCAGCTGCGCCGTCGTTTGCGGAATCGCCACCTGCACCGGATTGCCGTCGGTCGTGGCCGGCCAGCTACCTTCGACGATCGTGGCGTGCTGTTGGATATTCTGGAAGAACGCGAAGACCGTCAGGTTCTTGACGTCGTCGGCCGGCTGTCCGGGGAGCGCGAACGACTCGGAGCG
>JAICWZ010000408.1 GCA_025966355.1 Thermomicrobiaceae bacterium | reverse complement strand
GTCGTCGGCTCCATCGCGATCGCGATTCTCGCGATGATCGCTGAATTCGGCCTGGCCGCCATCGAACGCGCCGTGACCTCGGAAGGTCTGCGGCCACCAACGGCGCGATCGTCGATCGGAGACTCAATTGCGACAGAGGCAACCTGATTTCAACGCATCCGTTGGATACGGACTTGCGACGCGAACCACGGAAAATCGGCTACTTGACGACGAAAAGGATGTTGAATGAATCGGCATGACACACGGCAAGCGCGCTGGCTTGTCGTCCCACTTCTCCTCATCGCGGTGCTGCTTCTCGCCAGTTGCGGCGGCTCAAGCTCGACGGCGACCTCAACCACCGCATCGAGTTCGAGCGGATCAACCGCCGCCGCGACAACTTCTACGGGCGGAAGCCCGGCCGCATCCGGCACTCCGACGGCCGGCACACCGGGAACCGCCGGTACGCCGTCAGCATCCGGTACACCCGTCTCCTCCGTCAATCCGGGAGACATCAAGATCACGATCGGCAGCAAGCTCGATGTCGACGGCCAGCTCAATGCCGAAATGTACGCGTTGCTGCTGAAAGACAAGGGGTATGACGTTTCGACCAAGCTCGGGCTCGGCCAAACTCCCGTACTCGATAAGGCGATCAAGAGCGGCGCCATCGACATCTATCCCGAGTTCACCGGCACCGCGCTCAGCCTGCTGAACATGCCTCCGACGCAGGATGCCAACAAGGCATACCAGGACGTCAAATCGGCCTATGAACAGCAGTTCCAGCTTACCTGGCTCGATCCGGCACTCGATCTCAACGACAGCTACGCCATCTGTACCTCGAAGAAGGTCGCCAGCGAGAAACATCTGACCAGTCTGGATGACGTCGTGCCGATCGCCGATCAACTGACGCTCGCCACCCAGCAGGACGGCATGGAAGCGGCCGTGACGCCGGTCCAGACCGCCTATAACATCAAGTTCAAGAAGGTCGTGCAGATCAGCGAGCAACTCGGCTTCGGCGCGGTCGAAAAGGGCGACGCCGATCTGAACGTCTGCTACACCACCGACCCGAACATCATCGTCAAGGATTTTGTCGTTCTGAAAGACACCAAAAATGTCTTCCCGATCTACAATCCGGCGCCGGTCGTGCGCGACGAACTCTTGCAGAAGGCGCCGGGAATCGCGGACGTTCTCAACCCGCTGCAAACCAAGCTCACGACGGATGTCATGGTCGGCCTGATCAAACAGGTGAGCGTCGACCACACCTCGATCCCCGACGTCGCCAAGGCGTTCCTGCAACAGCAGGGCC
Organism: Thermomicrobiaceae bacterium; assembly: GCA_025966355.1. Lineage (GTDB taxonomy): Bacteria > Chloroflexota > Chloroflexia > Thermomicrobiales > Thermomicrobiaceae > CALAGB01. Next base: position 1,498 of record JAICWZ010000408.1, on the reverse strand, counting down.
TGTTGTCGAAGTAGGCAGGCAGCCCTTTCCCCAGACCCTCTCCAATAATTGGAGAGGGTCTGCATTTTGCGCACGTGCGCGTATCTCGATTGAGCATCTGTATGCAAGGCAGCCATTTGCCGAGTATTTTCCAACTCAGAATTCTAAGATGATCTTCTCGTTACAGACGAGCGTGAATAAGGCAGCGGCCAGATTGAGCCGCCATCGCGAGGCCACGTCACTCCAGCGCCAACGTCGGATGGACTATTTCTGCTCTTTGAGCGGACCGAACTGGTCCGCGGTCGGCTCTGCTCAGCAGAACCACGATTCGCTGAGGCGCGGTGGCGGCTTGCGTGTCGGGGAACGTTTGGGCGCCGATTCCGTGCTTGGGGCGCCGGCCATGGCACGCGCCAGCAGCTTCACTTGCTGGAAGGTGTCGTACGAATCTTGCTCCTGCATTTCGGCGTGTTCGACGACTGCCGCGACCGCGCGCTGCAACGCATCGACCCGCGGATCGGCATGCGTCCAGCGGTAGGTGAAGGCGGCCTCGTCAAGCGGGCCGAGCCAGGCGGCCGTCTCCGGTCGGTCGAGCAAGGCCGAACCGGGTGGCACCAATAGGCGGATCGAGAGATGTACCGGATCGACGTTCTCGATCAGGTCGTGCTCCTCGATGAAGTCGAGCAGTTCCAGGTAGTCGTCCAGCGTCGTCCAGGGCGTGAAGGGGAGCAGCGACGGGCGCATCGCGATCCCGGCATCGTCCAGAATCGCCAGCGCTTCGATGACATCCGCCTTCGTGTGGCCCTTGTCAATCTTCTCCAGCACCAACTCGCTGACCGATTCGACCGCTGAAATGACGAAGAGGCAGCCGAGCGCGCCGAACTCCGGCATCAGCTCGCGCTGCTGCAGGATATGTTCGATGCGAGTCGTCATATCGAACGTGACGTCGGGGAACTCGTCGTGCAGTTCACGACAGATGCGCAGCGAGTGCGTCGGGCCGTTGAGGAAGTCGGGATCTCCGAAGGTGATGTGCCGGGCACCGGCTCGCACCTGCTGGCGGATGTCTTCCAGCACGACGGCCCGCGGCACGACAAAGAAGCGACCACGATAGAGCGGAACGACCGGGCAATGCAGGCAGGTGTGATGACAGCCGCGCGTCGCTTCGGTGTAACCGGCTGGAATCGCCAGCCCATCACGCATCAGATGGGCGTACTCTCGCAACTCCGGCAGCGATTCGCGTTGCGGCATCGGGAAAGCAATCCGTTCAACCGATGGTCCGACGCGCACCTGACGGTTGCTCACGCCCGCGATCTCAACGTCCGCTTCCCCGCGTTCCAGCGCCTCGCAGAGGTCGCGCAGCGGCTGTTCGTACTCGCCGCCGATAACGTAATCGCCATGCTCACGCAGCAGGAAATCGGCATTAAGCCAGGCATAGAGGCCATAGAAGCAAATTGAGGCACCCGGATTGACCTGCCGCACACGCGTCGCGACCTGCGTACCGAGTCGCAGCGCCGTGTGCATT
>JAICWZ010000117.1 GCA_025966355.1 Thermomicrobiaceae bacterium | reverse complement strand
GAAGAAGCTTATGGAAGACGATCTGACGCGCTTCAACCAGCTGATCGAGAACTCAAGCCTCCCGGTTGTCGGCTAATTGTTTGGTCACCAACACGGTAGGGGCAGCCCTCTGTGGCTGCCTCGGTCGCCCACGGACGAACGATGTTGGTCGGCCACTCGGGCGACCACAGGGGGATCGCCCCTACGGAATAACGGTCAGCGAAGACGGGTCCCAGCGGCTACGACCGTCGCGTCACCGAGTCGTCCCGGGGTGGCGGCGACGGATCAGCCGCCATCCGCCGAAGGCCAAGGTAGCGGACGATCGAATCCGGTTCGGCCTTGGTCTGATTGCGGTTGAGCAGCCCAAAGATGATGTGCAGCGGGAACGCGATCACCGCGAACAGCCAGACATAGGCCGCCGCGATGGTCGACGCGATAAACCCGCACAGCGTTACCACCCAGACGAGGATGTAAATCGTCGTCGCCACCCCTGGATGATCGAGATCGTTCTGGGTCGTCACGATGAAGACGTCGGCGCGCATGCGGAAACTGTTGAGGAAGAAGAAGTACGCCAGCGCAAAGACAAGGATGAGCGAGAGCATGCCCAGCCCGTGCTGCCGTCTTGCGTAGATCAAGGCGAGGCAGACGAGCGATACGGCGATCAGCGCGAGTGTTACCCAGCGAATTGGGTCCGGTGTCACTGAAGTCGCGAAAATATCTGACTTGTAGCGCGTCGACGGCGACAGCGAGTAGCCGAGGAGCTGGCGCCAGTTATCGAAGAGCGCCACCCAGAGCGGGATCACAACCGCGAATATAAGCGTGGCGCGTTCGACCACACGCCAGAACGGGCTCGGTTCGTACCAAAAGTCGCGCAAGGTCGAGCGATGGCTGCTTGCCCAAACCGCCAGAACAATCCAGATCGTTAGGGACAGCGGGAGATCACCGGAAACAAATTGATACAGCATGAGCCCACCAGCCAGGTACACGCGCCGATCGATAACTGGCTAAGTGTACCCTGCGTGGCCATTACGCGGCGATGAATTTAAGGCACACAATAGGCCGGAGTCGCCGTCTGCCTTATCCCAACCTTGGCAGCAGCGCGTTCCCGCCGAGAACATGAAAATGCAGGTGATCGACCGATTGCTGGGCGTCGCGGCCGGTGTTCGTGGAGACTCGATAACCGGTGTCGGCCAGGCCTTCCTCTTTGGCGATCTTGACCGCGACCCGCAGGATGCGACCGAGCAGTTCAATGTCGTCGTCGCTGGTGTCGTTGAGCGAGACGATGTGCCGGTTCGGGATGATGAGCACGTGCGAGTTTGCCTGCGGCTGAATGTCGCGAAAGGCGGTAATCTCGTCGTCCTCGTAGAGCTTTGTGGCGGGCACGCGCCCGGCCACGATCTGACAAAAGATGCAATCTGCCGGCACAGTGGCTCCTCTCAACGGCTCGCGCGACGCTATACTCGCGGTGATAGGGAGTACGAATCCAATGCCTGAGCTACCGGAAGTTGAAACGGTTCGTCGCAATCTCGATCGCCTGCTCGCCGGCGCGACGATCGTCGATGTGCGCTTCGGCGATTTTACCGGCTCGATCGCCAATCCGGCACCAGAGATCTTCGCCGAAGAGGTGCGCGGTCGCCGTTTCACCGGCACCGGGCGGCGCGGTAAATACCTTCTCCTCCAGATCGATTCCGGCGATACCATCGCCATCCATCTACGCATGACCGGCGATCTGCAGGTCACTCTCGCGGACGAGCCATGGGGAAAACATCTGCATCTCGGGCTGAGACTCGATGACGGACGAGAGCTGCGCTTCACCGACGTCCGCAAGTTCGGCCGCATCTGGTTGTTGACCCCGCCGGAACTCGAAGATCTCGACGAACGGATCGGCCCCGAGCCGCTCGATCCTGCATTCACCGACGAGCAGTTCCACGAACGGCTCAAATCTCGTTCGCGGGCGATCAAAGCGCTGCTGCTGGAGCAGACGTTCCTGGCCGGTGTCGGCAATATCTACGCCGACGAAGCGTTGTTCGCGGCGAAGATCCATCCGCTCCGCTCCGCGTCGTCACTGACACGCGACGAAGCGAACGCGCTGCTCGCTGCGATCCGAGTCGCGTTTCAGCAGGCGATTGATCGCGGCGGTACGACGGTTCGCAACTACCGCAACGGGCTCGGCGAAGCGGGCGGCAATCAGCACTACTTGCAGATCTATAATCTGGCCGAGGGCGACCCGTGCCCGCGCTGCGGAACGCCGATCAACCGGATCGTCGTCGCGCAGCGCGGCACGCGGTTTTGTGCGACCTGCCAGCCGCTGGAGGCTCAGGCGTAGGCGCGATCGATCGCGTCGAGCACGTTCGGATCGTTCGGATCGAGCACCGCGAAGTCGAAATCGACGAGTTCGGTGTGCTTGATCCCGGCACCGGTGGCGAAGAGTACCGTCTCGTCATCCTGCTTCAGGAAACCGCTGGCGCGCAGATTTTTGGCGGCCATAACGATCGCGCCAACTTCCGGGGATGAGTAGATCCCTTCTTTCGACGCAAGTTCGCGCACCCCTTCGAGAATCTCGTCGTCGCTGACCGCGATGCAGGTGCCGCCACTCTGGCGCACCGAATCGAGGATCAGATAGTCACCGATGGCACCCGGCACGCGAATACCTGGCGCGACCGTGTGCGCCCCCTGCCAGGGCTCAGCGAAACGCTCGCCCCGCTCAAACGCCCGCACGATCGGCGCGCAATTCTCGGCCTGCACCACGATCATCTTCGGGCGCTTCGAGCCGATCAGACCCATCTGCTCCAGCTCGTCGAACGCCTTCCACATGCCGACGATGCCGGTGCCGCCGCCGGTCGGGTAGATGATGGCATCCGGCACACGCCACCCAAGCTGCTCGGCCAGTTCCAGGCCCATCGTCTTCTTGCCCTCGGCGCGATACGGCTCCTTCAACGTCGAGACATCGAACCAACCACGGGCATCGCAACCGATCTTGCCGATCTTGCCGGCATCATTGATCAGCCCCTTGACCAGGTAGACCTTCGCGCCATAGGTGACGCACTCGGCTTTCATGACCGCCGGCGCGTCCTCCGGCATGAAGACATAGGCGTCCAGCCCGCCGTTGGCGGCGTAAGCCGACATCGCGGCGGCAGCATTGCCGGCCGACGGAATCGAAACCGCCGACACGCCAAGCTCCTTGGCCCGCGAAACGGCCGACGCCAATCCGCGCGACTTGAAGCTGCCGGTCGGGTTCCGGCCTTCGTCTTTGACGAACAGCTTGTCAAAGCCAAAATGCTTGCCGAGTCGTGGCGTACTGAGGACTGCCGTACCGCCCTCGCCGAGCGTCAGCGCGTTGGCCGGATCCTGCACCGGCATGATTTCGTGGTAGCGCCAGAGGTTCCAGGGTCGCCCGATGAGCGCCTCCTTGGTCATCTCCTTCGCCGCCGCGGCCAGATCGTATCGCGCGTAGAGCACCTTGCCGCAGGCCGGACAAGTCGTGATGAGCTTGTCGGTCGGATACTGCTCACCGCAGTTGGTGCATTCGAGATGGGTTAAGAAACTGTACACGGTAACTCCTGATCGTCACTCTCCCCGGCCGGCGCAGCCAGTCCCACGGGCCACTCTGATTGTAGCCCATAATCGTTGCATACAGACATAGACCAGATTTGGACTGGTCGATTCGCGACTGCTATACTCTGGCGGAGTCAACGCGACGCGGGTGTAACTCAGTTGGTAGAGTGTCTGCTTCCCAAGCAGAATGTCGTGGGTTCGAGTCCCATCACCCGCTCAAACTGCATCAGGACAAGGAAAACCGCCCCACCCCGGGGCGGTTGTTATATGCCACAACATATCACGGCACTCTAACTGGATGATTTCTGGACAATTGAACTCCCCACATGGTGATCAGCTGCGGGTGACCAATATCACGACAAGAATGGAGTTTGCGCGCGAGTGCTCGAAACCGATAGAACGCGAACAAAGGATGTGTTGTGGCTCCAGCACACTGGCTCGGACGATTAATGGGAATACCCGGATTTGCTGGGCACGCTTTCTATCATGGGTCAGGAAAGATTCACAACGACTTTGGCGGAGAAAGAACCGACGCCGGTTGGCACAAATCGCTCTCGAGTTTGTCCGGTTACTTCAGCATAAGCTCGACGGGCTTTCAGAACAGTAGCAGATTTTTCTGGGTCACGAACTCCATGCAGAATTGCACATACAATCAATATGACATCGTTTCCTAAATTGCTGCGTGGAGAATCCAGTACGCTCGTCCACAGCCATACCTTGCGCTAGGTGCGACGGATCTTCTGTGATACCCCGGGCTGCCCGAAGCGCACCTTTGTGGAACACCTCGCCGACGTGACTCCCTCGCGCGTGCTGCCCCCGGCGTCACCGAGGCCGTACGGGTCATTGGTTTCGGCGTGGGCGGTGAAGCTGGAGCACGCATGGCAGTCCGCCTCCCCTCTGCAGTGAGGTCTATCAAGTTCTGCCGCGAGCAATCCGTAGCGTCGCGCCCGAGTTGATACGCGCTTATTGCGAACGCTGCTGCTTTGTCATGCACCTGCGACTCCGGACGGCATACAATAGAACCATAACGTAGGATCCAGAGTTCTTCTTGCTGCGTGTTGATGGTTCGCGAGTTCGAGCCGCGGTAGCGTGCAACGGAGACATAACATGAAGATCGCGTTGATCGCGATGAGCGGCGTTCGTGCCTGCAACGAGGAACTGACACGCCTGGGGCTGACGCTGCCCGGATTTGTCGAGCGAAGCAAGGTCATCGCGTCGCTGCCAAGTCTCTCGCTGCTCACGTTAGCGGGCATGACGCCGGAGTCGGTTGATCTCTCCTACCACGAGATCGCCGACATCCACGCGGTGGGCGAGTTGCCTCCGTGCGACCTTGCCGCCATCTCGACTTACACGGCCCAGGTGAAGGATGCCTATGCATTGGCCGACCGCTATCGATCAATCGGAGTGCCAACAGTCATCGGCGGTCTACACGCGACGGTTCTGCCTGACGAAGCCCTGCAGCATGTCGATACAGTGGTGGTCGGCGAGGGGGACCTCAGTTGGATAAGGCTCGTCGACGATTTCATTCACGGAAAGTTGCAGCGAATCTATGCGTCGAACGGCCAGGAATTCGATCTGACGAAAGCTCCCATGCCGCGCTTCGATCTGCTCGACATCGGCAAGTACAACCGGCTCACGGTGCAAACGCATCGCGGCTGCCCCTGGCGTTGTGAGTTCTGTGCAAGTTCGATCCTGCTGACCAGACACTACAAGCTTAAACCGGTCGAGAAGGTCAGCGCCGAGATCCAGGCCATCAAGCGCATCTGGCCGCACCCGTTCATCGAATTCGCGGATGACAACACCTTCGTCAACAAGGCGCGTTCGAAGGAACTGATGCGCGCGCTCGCCAAAGAAGACGTGCCCTGGTTCACCGAAACTGACGTGTCGGTAGCCGACGACGAGGAACTGCTGACACTGATGGAGGACTCCGGATGTGCCGAGGTTTTGATTGGACTCGAGAGTCCCACAGCGTCGGGGCTGCACGGCGTTGAGCTGCGCAAGAACTGGAAGCTGCGGCGACTGGACACCTACAAAGCTGCCATCGAGCGGATTCAATCGCACGGCATTGCGGTGAACGGCTGCTTCGTGCTTGGTCTCGATGGGGACACACCGGAGGTCTTCGGGGCGATCAAGGATTTCGTGAGCGAGACAGGGCTCTTCAATGTGCAGATCACGGTTGAGACGGCATTCCCCGGAACGCCACTCTACAGCCGACTCGAGCGTGAGGGCCGCTTGATTGAGCCGGGCGCCTGGGAGAAGTGTACTCTGTTCGACGTCAATATCAGGCCCAGCCAGATGTCGGTGACCGAACTCGAGAAAGGGCTGATCCAACTGGGACAGGAACTGTACTCGGAGGAAGCGAGGAAGGCGCGTATCCGAGCCTTCCGGCATCACGCACGCGAGGGACGGCGGGGTCGTCATGAACAGGAGCCAAATCATGCGCACACGACTTGACCTCGCCGGGGAGCGTGCCGAGGAGCGTTTTCGCCGCTTCTTTCTCGTCGCTGCATTGTACGACGGGATCCTCGGCGTGGGGTTCTTCTTGCTGTACCGGCCGCTCTTCGATTGGCTCAACATCACCCGACCCGAGAATTCATCCTACGTGCTGCTTTCGGCGGCGTTCGTCGCGGTTCAGGGTCTGGGTTACGTCCTAGTCGCGCGGAACCTGCGACGGAACGTGGATATGGTGCGGGTCGGTGTCGCCTACAAGATCGTGTATTCGGGACTCTCGTTCTATTACTTGGCGGTCGGCCAGTTAGTGCACCCGGTGTTTGCCTGGTTTGGAGCCTGTGACGTACTGTTTCTGATCGGCT
>JAICWZ010000066.1 GCA_025966355.1 Thermomicrobiaceae bacterium | reverse complement strand
TTCGTCCGCGTCGCCTGCAAGGCGCGGATGAGCCAGCTTCGTGTCTGGCTTGGTTGAATTACGTCGTCGACGTAGCCGCGTGAGGCGACCTGGAATGGATTGGCAAACTCGTGTTCGTAGTTCGCGACCAGCTCTTGCCGCCGCTCCTCGGGATCGTCCGCCTCGGCGATCTCTCGCCGGGAGATCACGTTGACTGCCGCCGACGGTCCCATCACCGCCACCTCGGCGCTCGGCCAGGCGACGCTGAAATCGGCCCGTAGCGCCTTGGAGCACATGACGACGTAGGCGCCGCCGTACGCCTTGCGCGTGATCACCGTCAGCTTCGGCACGGTCGCTTCGCAATACGCATAGAGCAGCTTCGAGCCATGTCGGATAATGCCGCCGTACTCCTGATTCGTGCCGGGCAGGAAGCCGGGAACATCGACGAACGTCACCAGCGGAATGTTGAAGGCATCGCAGAAGCGGACGAAGCGCGCCGCCTTGCTGGAGGCGTCGATGTCGAGCGTGCCGGCCAGCACCTTCGGCTGATTGGCGACGATGCCGATCGCCTGGCCATTGAGCCGGGCGAAGCCGACGACGATGTTCTTCGCCCACTCGGCTTGAACCTCGAGAAATTCGCCAAAATCGACTATATGCTCGATCACATCGAGCATGTCGTATGGCCGGGTGCTCACCTCCGGGACGAGCGAGTCGAGTTCAATATCGGCCCGCTCCGGATCGTCCTCCGGCGTGAAGCCCGGTGCATCTTCGAGATTGTTTGACGGAATGAAGCTGAGCAAGGCGCGCACCTGCTCGAAGAGCTGTTCTTCGTCGGACGCCTTGAAGTGCGCCACGCCGCTGCGTGTCATATGCGTTTCGGCCCCACCCAACTGCTCCAGCGTCACCTCTTCGCCGGTGACGGTGCGGATCACATCGGGGCCGGTAATGAACATCTGGCTCAACTGATCGACCATGAAGATGAAATCAGTCATCGCCGGAGAATAGACGGCGCCACCGGCGCAGGATCCGGCGATAATCGAGATCTGCGGCACAACCCCCGATGCCTGCACATTGCGATAGAAGACGTCGCCGTAGCCGGCCAGCCCCTCGACACCTTCCTGGATTCGCGCGCCGGCCGAGTCGTTGATCCCGATAACCGGGCAGCCGACTTTCAGGGCGAAGTCCATCACCTTCACCATCTTCTCGGCAAAGGCCTCACCCAGGCTGCCGCCGAACACGGTGAAATCCTGCGAGAAGATCGCAACCGTACGCCCATTGATCGTGCCATAGCCGGTCACAACGCCGTCGCCATACGGGCGCCGCTGCTCCATGCCAAAGAAGGTGGAGCGATGGCGGACGAGCGGATCGAGTTCGACGAAGCTTCCGGCATCGAGCAATTGCTCGACGCGCTCACGCGCCGAGAGCTTGCCGCGTGCATGTTGCTTGGCTGCAGCCGTCGCCTCTTGCTCGGCGATCTCGCCGCGCACCTGCTCCAATCGCTCGCGCCCGGTTCCCTGCTCGACTGCCACCGCGCCATCCTATCCACCTGCCGGCTATCGCGCCGATCGCTTCACGTTCGCCGGTTTCTGATTGTACGCGCAAATCGGCGCAGGCGGCGGATAGACGCTCGCGCGGGCGCGGTTTAGGATGATGGTGCGTTGTGGTGACGCGCGTTGCCTGAATTGGGGGGAACAAGTCTTGGACAATCCAGCGGCGCCGGTGACGCCAAAGCGCAAATCCGAGCATCTGCGTATCAATCTGGAAGAGGATGTCGCCGCCAAGGGTATTCGCTCCGGCTTCGAACGCTACCGCTTCATTCCGCATGCGCTGCCCGATCTGAACTTCGGAGATGTGAGTGTCGCCACCGAACTCTTTGGGCATCGACTCGCTGCGCCGCTCCTGATCTCCTGTATGACCGGCGGGGTGAGCGAGGCGCAAATCATCAATACGCGCCTCGCCTGGACCGCGCAGCGCTTCGGCCTGGCACTCGGCCTCGGATCGGCGCGCGTGCTGCTCGAACAGCCGGAGGTACTGCCGACCTTCGACGTGCGCCCCTTCGCGCCTGACGTCCTCATTTTCGCCAATCTCGGAGCGATCCAGCTCAATCGCGGTGTAACCGTCGATCACTGCCGCAAGCTCGTCGACATGCTGCACGCCGACGCGCTGGTGCTGCACCTGAACGCGCTGCAAGAGGCGCTGCAACCGGAAGGGGACACCAATTTCGCCGGTCTGCTCGGCAGAATTCGAACGCTCTGCCGCCAGATCGAGGTGCCGGTGATCGCCAAGGAGGTCGGCTGGGGCATCGCACCCGACGATGCGGGCGCCCTGCTCGACGCGGGAGTTGCCGCCATCGATGTCGCCGGCGCCGGTGGCACGTCCTGGAGCGAGGTTGAGCGTTATCGCATGACCGATCCAGTGAGGCAGCAGGTCGCCGCCGCCTTCACCGATTGGGGCCTTCCAACCGCCGACGCCCTCGTGCTGGCACGCCAGTCGGCGCCCGAAGCCACGCTCCTCGCCAGCGGGGGCATCCGCGACGGCATGGATGTCGCCAAGGCACTGGCACTCGGAGCCGATCTCGCCGGTATCGCCGGACCCTTCCTCCGTGCCGCCGCCGGTGGCGAGGATGCCTGCAACGCCTTCGCCGAAGCGCTCATCGACGTGCTGCGCACCGTCCTGTTCGCCACCGGCGCGAAAGATCTCGCTGAGTTTCGGACGAAGCCAAGGTTGGCCGCTCTCGGGTCAGGCAATGAAACGTTTACACGCGATCTTATAGATCGTAGTGGAAGCGAGCCTGGAGGAAGCTGATTCGATCGCGTTCGACGAGATAGACCAGGCGATGTTCCTGGGTGATTCGACGCGACCAAAGGCCGGGATCAAGATATTTCAGTGGTTCGGGTTTGCCGATCCCGGAGTACGGTTCGCGGAGAATTTCCTCGATCAGTCTGAGAACGCGCAGCGCCGTCTTGCGATCGGCACGGACCCAATATTCAAGATCTTCACGAAATTGGTCGACGAAGACGCAATCGCGCTCATCACGCGTCATCGAGTCCCAGTTCCGCCTTCAGTTCATCAAGGGTCGAGGGACTGTCTACACGCGCCTTCGCGCGAGCGAGAGCGGTTAACAATCGCTCAGCATTCGTTCGCGACCGCAGAAGATGCACCGTCTCCAACAGCCCGTCGAGTTCATCTGCCGCGATGACCGCGACCGTTTCAGCACCCCGCCGGGTAATGAGAACAGGTTCCCGATTCGTCGTGACGTGATCGAGAAGCTCCGCCAAATGGGCACGAGCTTCGGTATAGCTTTTCGTGACCATCTCAAGCCTCCATGGATTCGGAAAACTGTACAGGATTACTGTACATGTTTAGCGATGGCGAGTCAATGTACTGAGCGGGGTCTGGGTCGCTACGCCGTCGGTCGGTATTCACCCCAGACGGCGCGCAACCGATTACAGATTTCACCGAGGGTAGCGCCGGCAAGCAGCGCGTCTTTCATCACGACTAACAGGTTGTCGGTGCCGTTGGCGGCACGTTCGACAGCGGCGAGGGCTGAATCGACGGCCGCGCGATCCTGGCGGGCGCGATAGGCGGCGACGCGTTCGATCTGTTGCCGCACTGCGTCTTCGTCGATACGCAGGATCGGGACGCCCGTTTCTTCGGTCGCCTGGTATTTGTTGACGCCGACGACGACGCGCTCGCCGCTCATCAAATCGAGTTCCCAGCTGTAGGCGCTGTCGGCGATTCGTTGCTGCACGAAACCCGCTTCGATGGCCGCCACCGCACCGCCGTGCTCCTCGACCTCATCCATCAGCTGCCAGGCGCGCTGTTCCAGTTCATCGGTCAGCGCCTCGACGAAATAAGAGCCGGCCAGCGGATCGGCGGTATCAGCCGCGCCCGTTTCCTCGCTGATAATCTGCTGGGTACGCAGTGCCAGTGTCGCGGCATTCTCGGTCGGCAGGCCGAGTGCCTCGTCGAAGCCATTGGTATGCAGGCTCTGGGTGCCGCCCAACACCGCGCTCAGCGCCTGATAGGCGACGCGAACGACGTTGTTCAACGGCTGTTGTGCCGTCAGCGAGCAGCCGGCTGTCTGCGTATGGAAGCGCATCGTCAGCGACTTCGGATCCGTCGCACCGTAGCGTTCCTTCATGATCTTGGCCCACATGCGACGCGCCGCCCGGAACTTACTCACTTCTTCGAAGAAGTTGCTCTGGGCGTTGAAGAAGAAGCTGAGGCGGGGCGCGAAGTCATCGACCGCCAACCCGGCCGCCAGCGCCGCTTCGACATAGGCGATTGCATTCGAAAGGGTGAAGGCGATCTCCTGCACCGCGCTCGAACCCGCCTCGCGAATGTGATAGCCGCTGACGCTGATGACGTTCCAGCGCGGCAAGGCATCACGGCAATAGGCGAAGGTGTCCGTCACCAGACGCATCGAGGGTCGCGGTGGGAAGATGTACGTCCCACGTGCCGCATATTCCTTGAGGATGTCGTTCTGGATCGTGCCGCCGAGCGTGGACGCATCGATCCCTTTTTCTTCGGCCACGATTTGATACATCAGGAGAAGCAGGGCGGCCGGTGCGTTGATTGTCATGGAGGTCGTGACCTGCGACTGATCGATCTGGTTCATCAGCGTGCGCATGTCGTCGAGCGTGCTGATGGCGACGCCGACGCGGCCAACCTCGGCCCGCGCGATTTCCTCGTCCGAGTCATGACCGAGCTGGGTCGGCAGGTCGAAGGCGACGCTCAGGCCGGTCTGGCCGCGTGCGAGCAGCAAGCGATAGCGCTCGTTGCTCTCTTCGGCCGAAGAGAAACCGGCGTACTGGCGCATCGTCCAGCGCCGCCCGCGATACATCGTCGGGTAAATGCCGCGCGTATACGGGAACTGACCGGGGTCCGGCTCGGGCTGTCGCTCCGTCGCGCGATAGACCGGCTCGATCTCGATGTCCGAGGTGGTGGCAACTTGGGGAGTAGCTCGGCTCGTCACGCTCAGCAACCTTTCGCGGCGTTCGTCAGCCCTCGACCAGTTCGGTCAGCACGCCGCCGCACGAGCGCGGATGAATGAAGGCGACCTTCCAGCCGTGCGCACCGATCCGCGGATGCTGATCGATCAATTCAACTCCGGCGCGCTCCAGCTGGCGCAACGCCAGCTCCAGGTCAGGTACCGCGAACGCCATGTGGTGCATCCCGTCGCCACGCGCCTCCAGAAAGCGTGCCACACCGCTATCCGCCGTGGTCGGAGAAATCAGTTCGAGGAAGCCCGTACCGGTGGTGAAGGTCGCCACGCGCACCTGCTGGTCGGGCAAGTCAATCTCAACTGGCTCGCCAAATCCGAGTCGGCGATAGCGTTCCACAGCCTGCCGCAAGTCACGCACGACCAGCCCGACATGATGCAGTGTTCGATCGGAAGGCACCGGGTCAGCCGGCGTCAACGTTTAGCGCCTCGACCCGGCGCCACGCCGCACCGGCACGTTGGCAGTGAAGTTATCCCCCCGCTCGGTGCGCGTCAGGTTGATCTGCAACTGCTCGGCGTCGACATCGAGATGCTTGGACAGGATCTTGAGAATGTCGTTGCGAATGGCGTCCATCACCTCGGGCGTGATCTTGACATGATCCTGCACGAGCACTTCGACGAGTCGCTGTTTGGCAACGTTTGCGCTGGACGGGGCTCGCCGCGTCGAGCTGCGGCCGAGAAGCGTATCGAGGAATCCCATCGTTAGCTCGCACCTTTCCCTTGAACCGGCGCGGAGCGGTTGCCGCGGAGCCCGATCGAACGCAAGAACTTGTGCCAGGCGCCATCCGGCTCTTCCAGAACCATGAGCGGCACATCAGCCCCGTTGAGACGGGCGGCGATGTTACGGAATGCCTGGCCAGCGCGCGATTCCATGTCCAGCGAGGCCGGCTCGCCGCGATTCGTCGAGGTGACGATCGTTTCGTCGTTCGGCACGACGCCGAGCAGCGGAATCGCCAGAATGTCGGTCACATCATCGACGCTCATCATGTCGCCGCGTCGCACGAGCGCCGGATCGAGCCGGTTGATGATTAGCTTCGGCGTCGGCAGTTCGGATGATTCGACCAGTCCGACGATCCGATCGGCGTCACGCACCGACGAGACTTCCGGATTGGTGACGACCACGACATCATCGGCACCGGCGATGGAGTTGCGAAAGCCCTGCTCGATACCGGCCGGCGAATCGATCAGCGTGTAGTCAAACTGACGGCGGAGCTCCTCGCAGAGTGTCCGCATCTGCTGCGGCGACACCGCGTCTTTTTCGCGCGTCTGCGCCGCCGGAATGAGATAGAGGCTGTTGAGCCGCTTATCCCGAATCATCGCCTGACGCAGCTTGCAGGTGCCCTCAACGATATCGACCAGATCGTAGACGATCCGGTTCTCAAGTCCGAGCACGATATCGAGATTGCGCAAGCCGATATCGGCGTCGATCAAGACGACTGAGCGGCCGAGCGCGGCCAGCGCCGCCCCGCTATTGGCGGTCGTCGTCGTCTTCCCGACTCCGCCCTTGCCGGACGTCACCGTAACAATCCGGCCGAGCGTACTCTGCTGTCGCTCTTCTCCCATGTCCCTACCTCAATGCCTGGTCGCGCCGCGGCGCATCGGGCCAATACGTCTTAAGTGTGTGTGCTACGCTCGTGCTCCACGCCGTTCCGGCCGCCACGGTTCAACGATGATCTCGCCGTTGTGGACGCGGGCAACCATCGGGATATCCGGACCCAGATCGCGCTGGTCCGGCGGTCGCGCAAAGATCGTTGCGATGCGAAGCTGCGTCGGCGTCAGACGGAGCGCCGTAATGATCGCTCCAAAATCGCCGTCAATGCCCGCATGGACGGTTCCACGAATCGCACCCCAGACGATGACATCGCCGGCCGCCAGTACTTCGGCACCGGCATTGATATCGCCGAGCACGACGACATCGCCATCGGCCCGCACCGACGCCCCGGAGCGCAACGTACGCCGCACGTAGAGCGCTGATTGTTCGGCGTCACCGGCCGGCTGCTGGCTCACGTCCGCTCCATCCTCAACATGTGAAACGATCCGGAGCGGTTGATACCCCCAGGAGCGCAGAAGTTCGCCATGACGCGGCACATTGGAGATGACGGTGCGCAGTCGCACACCCCGCTCCTCGAGCAAGGCCCGCAAGGCGACGATCTCTTCCACGTTCGGCGCACGCGTCCCATAGTCAATAACCAGTTCGGACTGCTGAAAAAACTCACCACCACCATCGATGCTGCCGCGAACCATACCCAACAGAACCGGCAAAGGAGCCTCGGCAGGCAAGCGCAGCACCAGGCCATCGCGCGTGCCACGGACACGAACCTGGTCATCCGCTCCCTGATACCGCTCAGCCATCGGACTGGCGCTCCTTTCCAACCGGACTCTACTCACCCGACCACAAATGTCGCACCGGACCGAACTTGCTGCGTTACGCCGCGTTTTTACGCCGTCGGCGGTGGTGTCGCCGGTGGCGCTGGAGTCTTACCAAAATGCGCGGCCAGAATGGCATCGGCCACCGGCACCGCGTACGTCGCCCCTTCGCCGCCGCTCTCGATCAACACCACGACCGCGATCTCCGGATCATCAAACGGCGCGAATGCCGTAAACCAGGCGTGCGAATGCTTGTATTTCCCATCGATCGATTGACCGAACTCGGCTGTCCCCGTCTTGCCCGCGATGGCGATATCGTTTCCGGTGAGCACGAACTTCCCCATCGCGGTGCCTTCGGTGACGGTCTTGCGCATGCCTGCGCGTACCGTCTGAACGTGCGCGTCGTCGACCGCCGCCGACCAGAGCTTTTCGCCCGTATACGTACGATAGATCCCGCCACTGGCATCGCGCAACTCTTTGACCAGGCGCGGCCGGTAGTAGGTTCCACTGTTGGCAATCGTCGCCTGCGCACACACCAATTGCAACGGGGTGCACGAGACATGCCCTTGCCCGATCGAGACATTGATAGTATCGCCGACGGACCAGTATTCGTGCAAAGGGGATTGGAAAAGCCACTTGGCATCCGGCACGACGCCGGAGGATTCGCCTGCCAGCTCGATCCCGGTCGGCTGCCCGAATCCGAACGAATTGCGCAGATACTTGTCGATTAAGTCGATCCCAAGACCTTCGAAATTGTGCGGGGATGGATCGCCGGGAATGAAGTAATGCAGGGTGGTATCGGTACCCGCGAGCTTCTGTCCTGGTGCACCGACGTTGTAGAAGAAGACGTCACACGATTGCGCCAGCGCGTCTTCGACCGAAATCGCGCCGTGCCCGGCCGGCCACCAGCAGACGTAGGTATTGCCGCCCTTCTC
>JAICWZ010000014.1 GCA_025966355.1 Thermomicrobiaceae bacterium | reverse complement strand
GCCGCTGCCGACTTCGCCGTAGACAACCGGATTGCCGCCCTCGATCGGCACGATCTCGGCTTTGGCGCCGATCGCTTCGAGCATCGCTTTCACCATCTCGGCCGTCTCCTGAATGCCGATGTTCTGCGCCGAGATGCTTGGCTGGCGGCAGAGCGTCCGCACCTGCTCCAGGTATTCGTCGCGATGGTCGTCGATGTACTGGTAGACATCCTGCATAGTGTGCCCTTCTTCCTGTCTCCGATCGCCCGCGCGATTCGCCTCTAGGTTCGGCGCAAATGCGTGTCTCGTCAACGCCTGAAAGACGCTCGCCTGTGTGACAATACGCGGCAACGGCGTGATGAAAACGGATGGAGGACATTGATGGCAGAGGTTCGACGGCTGGCCGAGATGCACTGGCCCGAGGTGCGGGCGGCGCTCGATGCCGGCACGACAACGGTGATTTGCGGGGCAGGTTCGATGGAGCAACATGGGCCGCACCTGCCGTTTCAGACCGACACACTGCTCGGAACGACGCTGGCCGAGGCGGTCGGCGCGCGACTCGACCACGTGATCGTCGGGCCGACGATTCCGTTCGGCGTCTCGGAGCACCATATGGCCTTTCCGGGTACGATCACGCTCGATCGGGAGACGTTCAAGGCGGTGGTGCGCCAGTACGTCGGCAGTCTGGCCCGGCATGGGTTCACGAATGTGGTCGTCTTGCCGAGCCACGGCGGCAATTTTGGGCCGCTGGAGGAGTTGGAGAGCGAAACGGGTGGCAAGATCGGCGGAGCGCGTTACCTGCCCTTCACCGACCTGATGTCGTTTATCGCGGTGATGAACGCCGCCGCCGCGCGGGATGGCATCACGCCGCAGGTGGCCGGTGCGCATGCCGGGGAAACCGAAACGTCGATGGTGCTGGCCGAAAAGCCGGAACTGGTGCTGATGGATCAAGCCGAAGAAGGATTCGTTGGCGATTTCAACGAGGATGCGGCCAAGCTCATCTTCTCTCAGGGAATGACGGCGTTGACGGCCAACGGCATCCTCGGCGATGCGCGACCGGCTGACGCCGAGCGCGGGCGACGCTATATCGATGGCCTGGCCGACATGCTGGCCGAGTTCATCCGCGAGCGAATACCGGCCTGAACGAACACGCCTGGAAGCAAGCAGCCCGTCCTCGGTCGAGGACGGGCTCTGTTGCGTTTGCGCTTCGTGTGGTTACGGCAGGTAGTTCAGCGGATTGACCCAGACGCCGTTCTTGAGGACCGCGAAGTGGGTGTGCGGTCCGGTCGAGGCGCCGGTGCTGCCCATCTTGCCGATCAGATCGCCCGCGCCGACCGATTGGCCGACGCTGACCGACGGCTGCTGCGCCATGTGGCCATAGAGCGTGACGAGTCCGTTGCCGTGGTCGATCTTCACGCAGAAGCCGTAGCCGCTGTTGCTCCAACCGGCGAAGATGACGGTTCCGGCGCCGGCCGCATGGATCGGCGTGTACATACTGTTGGCAATGTCGAGCCCCTGATGGAAGTGCGCATAGCCCTCGTAGGCCGGTTCGAGCCCGAGGCTCGTCGGGCCGAAGTTCTGCGTAATCGTTCCTTGCACCGGCCAGACGAAGCCCTGCGTGGCGGCGGGAGCTGGTGCCGGAGGTGGGGTGGGAGCGGGTGTCGGTTCGGGCGTTGCGGTCGGTGCCGGTGTCGCGGGAGGCGCGCTCGCCTGGGTCGCCACGGGGGCCGTGTTGCTGGCCGTTTGGAGCTGCGCGGTCGCCGGAGCGGTTGCCCCGCCCTGTCCGTCGGAGTTGTCCGCGGCCGGTTGGTTCGTCGCACCAGGAATCGTCAGGGTTTGGCCGACGACGATCACGTTCGCGTTGACCAGGTTGTTGGCCATGGAGATCGAGAGCGCTGAAACGCCATACTGCTCGGCCAGCTTATTGACGGTATCGCCATCTTTCACCGTCACGGTGACGTCGTTGGCGGTCGACGCAGCACTGCTGCCGGAATCGGTCGTCACGGCGTCGCCGGTCGATGCGTAACTCGCGGTTGTGCTTGTATCCGCGCTCGCGCTACCGCTACTGGCGCTGCCGCCACCACCGGGGATGACAAGCGACTGCCCGACGACGATCAGATTCGGATTCGAAAGGCTATTGGCGATGACGATCGACGCGGCGGAAACGCCGTAATGATCGGCCAGGTTGCCGACGGTATCGCCATCCGCGACGGTAATGGTGACGTCGCTGGGTGTTGAGCCGTTGGCATCAGTCGGAATCGTGACGTGCTGGCCGGGCAAGATGAGATCCGGATTCGCGAAATCATTGGCGGCGATCACGGAAAGCGTGGAAACTCCGTGCTGCTGCGCGATGCTATAGAGCGTATCGCCGTTCTGCACCTCGTAGTCGATTCCCTGTCCACCGCCGCCGACACCCGTCGCGGCGGCAGCCTGGGTGGTGGTGTTCTTGACCGTGGTGGGAGAGCTCGAGTTGCCATTCGGCGCCTTCGATGGCGTCTGGGCGACCGCGGCTCCGAGCGCCGGGCCGAAGAAGGCTGAACCGGCGACGGCGGCGATCGTCGCGGCCACCATGGCGGACCTCGTCAGATGCCCCGACTGCGGTCCCTGCACCGGACCGGTAACAATTGGCCTCGGCTGCACACCTTCTGGCCACCAGAAGGAATATTCATCCAGTTCCTGCATCATGGGCGAGGACGCGGGTGCGAGCGAGGCGGCGATTGTCATTGGGGTGAAGCGCGGCTGTGGGGCGGTTGGCAGCGGTCGCACCGCTTCGCCAGGACGGGCCGCTTCAATGTCCGTGGTATTCGAGGATGTTGGGGCCGCGGCTTTGGGAGCGACCGGCTCCTCGGATCTACGCCAACCAAATGTCGTCGATGCGGGCTGCGCCGGAGGCGCTGACTCGGACAGCGGACTTGATGCCCGCCCGTCTTCGCGGTTAGCCATAAATCTTCCCTTCCCGTTCCCGTTTACGGCTTACGGCTCCGACGCGCAGGAATATGAGTCCCCGCTAATTCGCTGCTTGTCGTTTGCCATAACCAGGTCCCAGGGCGAGAGCATAGCAGCGCTATCGCGGGATGTCAATTTGGTCATCCATAACAGACCGCGAATATGACGCCTTTAGTGCGTATGTACGCACCGAAACTCGCACTCGGACCGATCAACTTTCCGCCGGATCAAGATGGTTATCCGAACGGCGAAAAAGCGTACTGCAACGTCCCTTGGTCCCCAGAAAGGGCGCTGCTCCGCTAGCAGAACGATCGTACACCACAACCGATTCGCTTCACGCTACGAATAGTCCCGGATTGCCCGAGACGATCGCACTGCGAGGGCAGTATACCGAAGCCAGGATGATCTTGCGGCAACCGATGGTAACAGAGCCGGTGGTTGGGCCATGATGCGGAGATGCTTCCCCGTCCGTTTCCCTGATTTTGATCACTTCAATTCGCCCGGTGTCGTTCGACGATATGCGCAATTGCCTTCCGACGAGGGGCATCCATTCAGCGGTTTCGATGCCAGTCGAGTGCGGAGTATATGATGAGCTTGTGTCTGTGCGGCAATTGAGGCGGGCAGAGCGTCGGCGGGAGACTGCGATCGAGCGTTTGGGCGACGAGGGCGATCGCATGCGTCGCCCTCATCATCGTGATCACGCCGCCTTAAACCGTACCGGCAGCTGCTTCAGTCCTCGGAAGGAGAAGCCCTCCTGCCAGTCGGCGTGGTCGGAGATGAGTTCGAGTCCCAGGCAGCGCTGGACGACGGTTTGGACGGCGATCTGCGCTTCGGCGCGGGCGATGGCCGAGCCGAGGCAGAAGTGCGGGCCGTGGGCGAAGGTCAGGTGTCGATTCGGCTTGCGTGCCAGATCGAGTTCGTCAGGATGCGGGAACTGGCGTTCGTCGCGATTTGCCGAGCCGAAGAGGAGGCTGATCCCCTGGCCCGGCTCGATCGTCTGACCGCCGATCTCAATGACATCGCGCGCGACGCGACTCGTTGCCTGCACCGGGCTTTCGAAGCGCAGCACTTCCTCGACGGCGGTCGCGATCAGGTCGGGGTTGGCACGAAGCTGCTCCAGCGCCTCCGGATGGCGCGCCAACGTGAAGATCGCGTTGCCGATCAGGTGAGCGGTTGAATTGTTGCCGCCGACGAGCAGGGCGATGATCATGATGACGAGTTCATCGGTTGAGAGGCGATCGCCCGCTTCTTCCGCCTGCACGAGGTAGGTGATCAGATCGTCGCGCGGCTCTTCGCGGCGGGCAGCGATGACGTCTTCCAGATAAGTCTTCATCTCCAGCATGCTTGCCTGTCCCTGGCGCATGATCGGGATGCGCTCGCCGCTTGTGCCGGGGCGGTCGTAGACGCGCACCTGATCGCGGCTCCAGCGGGTGAAGCTCGCCTGATCTGCTTGCGGCACGCCGAGCATATCGGCGATGACCCAGCCGGGCAGCGGCACCGCCAGATCCGCGACCACGTCCATCCTGCCCTGTCCGATCACCTGATCGACGAAGCGATCGCAGATCTCCTGAATGCGCGGTCGCTTCGCCCGTACGCTCTGGGCGCCGAAGGCTTTGGTGACAAGGTTGCGCAAGCGTGTGTGGATCGGCGGATCGGTCAGGAGCATGCGGCTGCCGAGCACATGACGGAGCGGTTGCACCTCGCTCTGAATCTCGGCAGGCAAAACCTGAAAGATCGACTCGGCGCGGGCCGAGGAGACGCGCTCGTCGGTCATGAGGCCGATGATGTCTTCATAGCGACTGATCAGCCAGTTCTGGCCGGTCCAGACGACCGGCGCGTCGCGGCGCAGTTCGGCATAGATCGGATACGGATTGGCCCGCACGGCCGGGTCGCTGAAGTCGATGGTGACGGTCATGTCGTGCCTCCTTCAGCCTCAGCGATGCTCCGCGAGCCAGTCGTCGAGCGACTGGACGCGCGGATCGACCTGCCGCATATCGTAATAGGGGATGGCGGGCCGGTAGATATTGAAGATGCGGCGCAGTTCGGCCTCCGGCTCGTCATGAATATCGACGCGCAGATCGACGCGCGAAAAGCTCTTGCGGTCGTAGACCTTCAGCACGGCCGAGCGCTGGCCGCCATGCTGCCCTCCGGCATCACGCCCCGCCTCGACTGCTTGCAGCAGGCGCTCTTCGAGATCTTCGTCGGGATCGGCCAGGAAGGCCGTCTCCATCGCCGCCAGCACCCCTTCACCCATCAGATAGTTGCCGAGGATGACATAATTCTCGCCGATCCGATGACCGGAATAGTCCTTGTTCATGCTGCCCGTGCGTGCGGCACCGTGACCGTCGTCATCGAGCACGCCGAGCTGCCGGTATTCGATGAACGGGTCGGCGATTTCCATCTGCGCGATGACGCCGGGCGCTTTATAGCCGAGTTCAAGCAGGCGCAGCGCGGTCGGCCCGAGTCGCTCATCAGCGATCGCCATGATCGCCACGGCGCCGAGCCGCTCCTTAATAAAGGGCACACGCACCCCGACGGCAAAGGCCGCTGTCGCGCTCCCGATTCCGAGCATCCCGGTTCGTTCGCATCGCCCAATGACGGTAAAGGTCATCTCGCCCGCCCTTCGCTGCACAATTCAGTTCGTTGTGGAGCAATCGTAGATCAGTGAGCCGTGCCGCGCCATGCGCCAGCGCGCCTGACGTCCTACAATTCAAGGAAGGAACGGACTGCTTTTGTCCCACGAAGATGCCTGAGTCGATTCCCTTCACAGAAAGCGAGCGTGACATGTCGGACGAAATACGTGAGATGACCCGTGAGTTCGTGCAGGGCGCGGCATTTCAGAAGGCGGTGGCCGATGCGGAGCGTGAGCCGTATGCGGTGCCGCTCGATTTTCTCCGGCGCTGCGTGGAGCTCGGCTGTCTTGGCATGGACGCTCCGGAAGCCTACGGTGGCAGCGATCTCAGTCCGAGTGAGCAGGCGACGATTATTGAAGAACTCGCGCGCGGCCACGCTGGACTCGGGCTGGCGGTGCTGGTGCAGAACTCGCTCTGCGGCTATCCAATCAATACCTTCGGCACCGAGGAGCAAAAGCGGAAATACCTGCCGCGCATGGCGACGGGCGAACTGCTCGTTTCGTTCGGCCTGAGCGAGCCGAAGAATGGCTCCGACGCGAAGGGGATTCAGTTGACGGCGCGGCGTGCCGACGGGCGCGACGGCTGGCTGCTGAAGGGCGCCAAACGCTGGATTACGAACGCCGATCGTGCCGGGCTGATCGTGCTGGCGACGCGCACCGGCACGGTCGAAAGTCGCGGTCGCGGACTCACCGTCTTTCTGGTTGAGCTGAGCGACGATCTGCCGGGACTCTCGCGTCCGACACCGTATAACAAGCTCGGTCAGGCCGGCTCGACGCTCTGCGAAGTCATCTTCGACGACGTCTTCGTGCCGGATGGCGCCATGCTCGGCGAGCTGAGTCAGGGCTGGGAGATCATCAACAGCACATTGGAACACTCACGCGTCGCCATCGCTGCGCAGGCGGTCGGCATCGCCCGGAGCGCGCTCGATGCCGCCGAGGAGTACGCCGGGCAGCGGATGCAGTTTGGCAAGCTCCTGCGCGAGCATCCACCGGTGGCGAATCACCTCGCCATTATGCGACGACAGGTCGAACTCTCGCATTATCTGGTGATGCGCGCGGCGCGACAGGAAGAAGCGGACGACCCGCTCGCCTTTGTCTGGGCCTCGCTGGCCAAGCTGATCGCCAGCGAGACGGCGCTCTGGGCGGCCGGTGACGCGATGCTGTTGCATGGCGGCATGGGCTACGTCAACGACATGCCGATCTCGCGCATCTTCCGCGATTCGGCCGTGCTTCGTATCTATGAAGGCGCGGCGCACATTCAAGTCAAGATCGTCGAGCGTTACCTCGATCGCGACAAAGTCATCGGGCTCTTCCCGCCGCAGGCGGCCCTGATGCGCGATCCGGCTGACCTGACGCCGTTGGACGAGGTCATCGCCGAGATCGAGATGTGGCAGCCGCGGTCACTCGCGACCGTCTCATCGTAAGCGAGTGTGATGATGAAGACAGTGGAGGAGATGAGCACGGCGCGAGCGAGCCGCTTGACGTCGCTGCGCGTGCATGGTCCGTTTCGCGGGCCGAGTGGCTACGACCATCATGTCCGCGAGTTTGTTCGTGAGTTGGTGCATCAGGGAGTCGCCGTGCAGCTGATCGATCTGCCGTCGTGGAGTCCGGTAACGCTGCCGGCGGCGATGCGCGATCCGTGGTTTGAGGATCTGCTGCGGCCACTCGACGCGGAGATGACGCTGCATTTCACGATGCCGCATCAGGTTGAGATCGACCGGTCAACGTTCAACGTCAATTACACGTCGTTCGAGTCGACGCGGGTGGCGGATGCCTGGATCGAGCGCAATCTGCGACACGACATGGTCATCGTGTCCACGGAATCATCGCGCCAGGCGTGGCTGAACAGCGGCATGCCGGACGAACGTCTTCGTGTTGTGCCGCTCGGAATCAATCCGCATCTCTATGGAAAGCCGGTCGAGCCGCTTGCGTTTCGCACGCAAGCCGGGCGTCCGGTGCTGGACTACCCAACGCGCTTTCTGAACGTCTCGGAGCTGGGTCCGCGCAAGAATATCGTTGGATTGCTGCACGCCTGGCTCGATGCGACGCGCGAGCACGATGACGCCATCTTGATTCTCAAACTCGGACGCTACGCTCCAGGCTGGTTCGAACTCTTGCTCTTGCAGATGCGCCAGTTGGAGGACAGCACGGGTCGTCGCTTTGCCGATGCCGCACCGGTTGAGATGCTGCTCGATCTGCTACCGGATGATGAGATGCCGCGCCTCTTCGCCGCCGGCACGCACTACATCAGCCTGTCGCACGGCGAAGGTTGGGATCAGGCGATGGTCGAGGCGGCCGCCAGCGGACTGCGCCTGATCGCGCCCGATCACAGCGCTTACCAGGCCTACTTGACGCCAGATACGGCCACCCTCCTGCGGAGTCGCGAGGTTCCGGCGCGCTTCGAGGGCGATCCCGCACTGCAGGCCCTCTTCGCGGGCTCCAACTGGTGGGAGCCGGATCATGACGCCGCCGTGTCCGCGATTCGCTCCGCGATTGCTCGGCCGGACGCCGGCCCGTACGGCGCGCGCGACGTGGTGTTGCGCGACTTCACCTGGGAGCGCGCCACGAGCCGTTTGATCGATGTGCTGAACGAGGTGCTCGATAGAGCCCGGACGTAATCCATCATTCTCCCGCGATCGCGTAGCGTTCTTCGACCAATGTCCGGCCGTTGGCGGCGAGGTGCTCTGCGAGATCGCGATCTTCGAGCAGGTGGAGACAGTGCCGGGCGAAAACGGCCGGCCGATCGCCGATCAGGAGATGCGTCCCGTCAATGACGTCGAGTCCCTCGGCGGCGAGCGTCGTGCTGACGACCGGCCGCTGATACGCGAGCGCTTCGATGAGCTTGATCCGCGTGCCTCCACCGGCCCGTAGCGGCACGATCACCAGATCGGTGCGCGCGTACCAAGCATCGAGTTTATCGACTTCTCCGATGATCTCGACCTCCGGGATATGCGCCAGATCCTGAACGTCGTCGGTTGGGCCGCTGCCTACGACCAGCAGTCGCAGCGCGATCGGACTCCACTCACGCATGCGCGGCAGAACTTCGCGGCAGAACCAGATGAGCCCATCGGCATTCGGGAAATAGCTGAGCGTGCCGACGTAGAGCAGCGTTCGCGGCGATACGCATGGTCGTGGGGGTGGGGCCGCCGGTAGGCGGACGCGATTCGGCAGGACGACGATCTCGGCGTTCCGCTCGGGTAGGCGCTGTTCGAGTTCGACACGATCGACCTCGGAGCAGACGAAGATCCGATCCCAGCCGGTCAGAAGTTGCTGCTCGATGTGAAGCGCGAAGTTCGATCGTCGTTCGGCCTCGGCATGTTCTGCAGCGCGATCATAGCGTCCGTAAAGAGCGGCCAGGCGGCTCTGGGTGCGCGATTCAACATCGTCGAGATCGATCTGAATGATGGCCCGTTGGAGATCGGGGCGGCGCAGGTAGGTGTCCGCCAGCGGAATCGTGCCCGCGCGAAAGAGGTGGATCGCATCGAACGGTTCGTCGTGATACGCGCGGCCGATCTCGTCAACCCAGGCTGCCTGCCAGGCGGCGTGTTCGTGTGGTGCGACGTTCGATCGATCGACGGGTAACGGTGGCGGTGCCCAGCGGACGGCGGCACAGCGTTCGCCCAGCCATTTTGGCGGGTGCGCTGCCGCGACGTTCGGGTAGAGCGGCAGAATAAGGACTGAGACTCGGTACGTCTCGGTCAGGCGGCGCAACACCTGCGCGGCGCGCATCGCCACACCGTTGCCGCTCTCGGCCGGCGCGACCGGCGTGATGTACAGCAGGCTCGGACGCGAATCGAGCCGAGCGGGGTGCGGCGGCTCATCCTGCGCCAGCGGTATGAGTTCGGCCGGCCCCCGTTCATCCTCCAACCAGGCGCCTTGCCAACGACCGTCGGCCTGCAATCTCAATAGACACGTTTCCCGCATGCGCCCGCTGAGGATTAGTCGCGGATCTCCATCGCCCTCCTCGATACGCCAGAAGCGCTCCATCTGCCGCGCGCCTTCGCCGATCCGGCCGCCGGGCAGCAGTTCGAGATCGCGCCATTCGATCCCCGGACGAAGGTAGGCGAAGCGGCGAATCGTTTCGATATCGGTCGGCGCCGCGCCGTTCAGTTGGTGCGCTGGGCGCCGGCCGAGATCACCGTTCCAGATGTTCCGCAGCTCCGCCAGTGCGGCGTCACGCTCGGTGCCATACGGAAAGCCGGACACGTTCGGACTGCGACCCCAGGCGACGAGTCGTGTGTCGGTCTGGTGGAGGGCGATACGTTCGCCCGCGAAATCATGCTGCCAGAGCCCGACAAGCCGGGGCTGTCCGAGCCTGTCGTCGGGATAGACGCCGTGTGCGACTTCCGGGAGCTGTGCCGGCAGCGCGCGTGGCGCATCTCGCAGCCGCCAGGCGAGCTGATAGGTGTCCTTATCGCCGAGCAGGTAACGATAATAGAAGTCCGATTGCTGGTTGAAATGGAGCGCGAGTTGCAGTTCGGGCCAGTGGCGCGACTTGTCGAGTACGACCATACCCGATTCGTACTCGGGGCCATCCGGCGGAGCTGTGCCTGCGATCGACCAGATCGGGTTGAAGCGATTCACCGAACGAATATCGGGCCAGAAGAGAGCACCGGCCGAGTGATAGTGTGGATCTTCAAAGAGCGTGGTGGGATCGATGAGCGGGAGGAGATCGGCGTCGAGCCAGACGACTTCGGCGAAGCGGCTCAGCGCGACCGCGCAGGCTTTGAGTTCCCATCCATTCTCCGGCCGCCGGCCGCTGACGCGCAGGTCGCGGCCGGCATCGACGAACTCGACGTCGAAGCGATCGAAGGCCGCACGCAGTTCCGGCGACAGGTCGGCCTCACCCAGATACCAGATTTCGACCGGCAAGCGGCAGTGGTGAACCTGGCGCAGGAACGACAGAAGCACCCAGCCGCCGACGATATGCCCGCCGCCGATTGCCGTGACAATGCCACGACCGCGAAACGGAGGCAGGGGGCCACCGAGCGTTGCAATACGCTCGGCGAGCAGGCGCTGCTGCTGGGCGATCTCCGCTCGGGCGTTGTCAGGCGCGCCGGTGGATGATTTCGAGGTGCGGGAGTCCCCAGCACGTCTCGCCCATGTCGGCGGCCATGAGCCCAAGGCCCTCCGTTTCAAGCTCGCCTTCTCCTCCTCGTGCACGCGGATGTCCGGGACGATACGGGAATGGTGGGAAGATGAGGCCATCACGATGCAGATCGGCTCGGATCAGCAACATCGTCCCGCCGACCGTATCGAGCGGCACGACGGCGCCCTCGTCGCGCAGATCGTCAAGATGATAGCGTCCCTTATCGCGCCAGGCATTCTGGTCGAATGTCGGGCCACCAGGATCGAGCACGCAGTGTGGCAGCACGATGCGTTTCCCAACGTCCAGCAAGCGTTCGATGATGTCGGGCGGATAGAACGTGAGATCGACATCGAGCCAGAGCACCCAGTCCTGATCGCGCAAGGCGTGCGACAGGAGGTGGTTGCGCGCGCGAGCCAGCACACGCCGTCGCTCCGGCTGAATCCGTGGATCGCTCCGATGCGTACCTGGCGGAAGCGCGAAGCCGAAATCGCGGCGCCAGAGATCGGCGCCGGCGAATTCGCGGCGGAGCTGCCGCAACTCCCCGCTCAGGCGGTCTGCCGTGTCGTCACGACTATCGCCCTCCAGGAAGCCGAACGAAATCTGTCGATGGGGGTACGTGAGCGTCGTGAGCAGACGAACGTGGGTCGCGAGATGCGGCGCCGCGTCTTTCAGCGGCGTCAGGATGAGCACCGTGTCTGTCGCGGGTGTGTCCGAGCGCGGTTCACGGCTCATGTGGCGCTCCGTCCATCCCGAGATCTTCGATCGAACCGGAGTCGTTCGGCGAATCGAGCCTGCGGTTGTAGCGTTCCAGGACCATTGCTGCCTCGCGTCGCATGACCGGGTCCGCGTCGTGGAGCGTTGCCCGGAGCGCTGGAAGCGCGGCCGATCGGAGGT
Source organism: Thermomicrobiaceae bacterium (assembly GCA_025966355.1). Taxonomy (GTDB): domain Bacteria; phylum Chloroflexota; class Chloroflexia; order Thermomicrobiales; family Thermomicrobiaceae; genus CALAGB01. The sequence goes on along the minus strand of JAICWZ010000014.1, from coordinate 1,024 downwards.
GTGCGACCGTCTCCCAGCCGCCGTGCGGCACCATGCCGACCGCGCGATAGCCCGCGAGCGTTCGCCGTTCAGGACCGCCTTCGTTCCCCGCTGGATAGCGTTCGAGCAATACTTCGGCGGCCAGGGCGCGAACCGTCCACGATGGATCGTCCAGCAGAGCCGCGAAATGCGGCCGCAGGTCGCGGCGCCCGAGTCGCCCCAGCGCATGCAATGCCGCGTGGCGAATATCGCGATCGGGGCTTCCCGCGACGGCGAGCAGCGTATCGGACCAGAGCGGATCGTTGACGCGACTCAGCAACGTCAGCCAGGCGGCACGGCGAGGCCGCTCCGGACAGGGCGGGCTGTCGAGCGCCGGATCGCCCTGGAAGCGCCAGACATGCTGCTCGCGCGCTCGGCCCCACGGCTGCCGATCGCGCTCACCAGTGGCCGGCATGAGCAGCAGCCGGTACGGCTTCCCGTTCAGAAATGCGGCGTGCATCATCCAGCCTTCGATCGTCACAACCAGTTCGACCTGACCGACCAGGCTGACAATGTCGCGCATCACCGTCGTGGGAGCGGACGATGTCGCCGGGTCCGGCACGACGCCGGTGTAGCCGCGCAGATCCTCCGGCAGGCGCTCCCGCAGATCTTCGATGCGCGCACGCGAACCCCAGGTTGAGCCGGTCGGGCAGATCAGGATGTCATAGCCTTCCTCGATCAGCGCGCGCATCAGCGGCACCAAGTCGTCGAACTTCTGGGGCACGAATCCCTTGAGCGCGTCATTGCCGCCAAACGGATTGAGCAACGCGATCGGGCGGCGCGACGAGCGGTCGCTGCCGGTGAGCTCGCAGCCGCGGTCCAGCATCGGCTCATGCGCCAGCGCCGGCTCAGGGCGTACCTGCGTTCCGATCGAAAGTGGTAGCCCGAGTTCGGCGATGAGCCGGAACGCCGGGTCGTAGACGCTGTCGTCAAGCTGCGCATTTAACTGCAGCGCATCGGCCCATTCAAAGCCATCGATGCGCACGGAGTCGAACGTGAAGCGATT
>JAICWZ010000394.1 GCA_025966355.1 Thermomicrobiaceae bacterium | reverse complement strand
ACGCAAAACGAGATGATGCAGATGGCCATCGTCGCGAACACCATCGAGCGGTACCCGAACAGCGGTTTGCCCGAGAAGGTCGATGCGACTTCGGAGAAGACCCCGAATGCGGGCAAGGCAAGGATGTAAACCTCCGGATGCCCCCAGACCCAGATCAGGTTCATGTAGAGCATTGAGTTGCCGCCGCCGTCATTCGTGAAGAAATGAAAGCCAAGGTAGCGGTCCAGCATCAGCATCGCGTAGGTCGCGGTCAGGACCGGGAAGGCAGCGATGATGAGCAGGTTCGCGGCGAGCGCGGTCCAGGTAAAGATCGGCATCCGCATGTAGCTCATGCCCGGAGCACGGATCTTGAGGATCGTGGTGACGAAATTTACGCCGGTCAGCACGGTGCCGACCCCCGAGATCTGCAATGCCACCAGATAATAATCGACGCCGACTCCTGGGGAGAAGGCCTTCTCGCTCAGCGGCGGAAAAGCGAGCCAGCCAGTGCGCGCAAACTCGCCGATGAACAGGCTCAGATTGACCAGCAGCGCGCCCGATGCGGTCAGCCAGAAACTGACGTTGTTCATCGTCGGAAACGCGACGTCGCGAACGCCGAGCTGCAGCGGGACCACGAAATTGATCAGGCCGATGATGAACGGCATCGCCATGAAGAAGATCATGATCGTGCCGTGGGCAGAGAAGATCTGATCGTAATGCTCGGGTGGCAAATAGCCTTGGGAGGCGCCGACGGCGACGGTCTGCTGGGCCCGCATCATGAGCGCATCCGCAAAACCGCGCACCAGCATGACGAGCGCGAGGACGATGTACATAACGCCGATGCGCTTGTGGTCGGTAGAGGTAATCCACTCGTTCCAAAGATACGGCCACCACCGGTTCCAGGTAATCCACGCGACAATGGCGCCGATCGCGCACAGCACCACGATTGACGTGATCAGCGGGATCGGCTGGTTAAAGGGAATTGCGTCCCAGGTAAGTCTACCGAACATTCTTTTGTCCCAGCGGAGTCTTGGGCGAAACGTGCATCGCGGGCGGAGTAGTGGCCGGGGCGATCGGCGGCGGCGCGGTGTTCATCAGGATCGCATCGAACAGGCGGGGCGAGACGCTCCCGTACGTCATCGGCTTCACGTAGCTGCTCGGTTTTTGGAGTTCCGCGTAAGCTGCGGAATCCAGTGCCGGTCCGCCATGCGCTGAAGCTGCCCAGGCCGCGAACTGTTGGGGAGGCACGGAATGCACCTCGAACTGCATTCCGGGAAAGCCGTCGCCACTGAATTGCGCGGATTCCCCCTGAAGAACGCCGGGCCGGTCCGCCTGCAGGTTCAAATGGGTGGCCATGCGCGGCATGGTATAGATCAGGCTCCCCATCTGCGGCACGAAGAAAGCGTTCCAGACGGTTGCTGAGGTCAGCGTGAAATTCACCGGAGTACCCGCCGGGACGACCAGCTGATTGACCGTGGCGACCCCCTGGTCCGGGTAGATGAACAGCCATTTCCAGTCGAGAGAGACGACCTGAACATTTACCGGCTTGTTGGGCGAGTCCAGCGGCTTGGCTGGATCGAGATCGTGGCTTCCGATCCACGCGATCCCGCCGAGCAAGATGACGGTGAGTGCCGGTATGGACCAGATCACCAGCTCGATCGCGCCCGAATATTCCCAATCGGGACGGTACTTCGCCTTCTTGTTTCCAGCCCTGAACCACCAAGCAACGGCGATCGTCGCAATCATCGTCGGAATGATGATCGCCAGCATGATTGCTGTCGAATTGATGAGGATCATCTTTTCCGCGCCGCCGACCGGGCCAACCGGGTTGAGCACGCCGCGATCGCAACCGGAGGTGAGAAGCACAAGCAAGGCGGCGAGTCCGCGCGTTTCCGCAAAGCGGAAATGCCTTTTGCGACCCCAATCGAATATTTCCACGAGCACTCTCGAACCAGTTTCAGTGGTCAACACGAACGCTTGCACCAGGCCACGCGGCTGAAAAACGGTGCCGCCCTAGAAGCAAGCCAACAATGGCCGAGCAGCCTAGGCGCTCATAGCAGACAAGCCTGTTTCCGAAAGGGGGCCGGCTCTAGGTAATTCTACGTAGACCGTATCGAACTACGACACGGACAGGATCTGGCCTGCGTGAGTGACTTCGACTTCGGTCGCGGTTGGGGTCTTGGATTTCCCGACCGAAATTCGGCGTGCCTGGCCGATGACCTTGATTGTTTTTCCGACAAGCGCCGACTTCAGATCGGTCCCATACTTCTTCGTCAGGCCAGGCATTGCCGAGGGCCGGATTACGATGCCGAGGTTCGCCGGGGAACGAAAGTTCCTCTCACTATCGAGATAGTAGCCGCCACGGGACTTGGCTGCGTTCGCCACCTTGAGTTCGAACACCGCGCGAACCGGCTTGGGTGAGGCGGCGGCTGCCCTGCTGACCGCCTGCGCGGGCGTCAAGGTATCCAGCTTCTGGCGCTGGGCGGCGGCCGGGGCGGCGAGAGAAAGAAAGGCGAGAATAACAGCTACGCGCATCGGGCAAACTCCAACTCATCGTTTTCCCGAGCGAGCTGGAGCATGCCCCGCGCGGCCATCGCAGGCAAGTGGCCGTCCCACCGTTTTCTTACTGCACCTGCACAACCACCACCGACCTGGGCGGAAGCTCGAGCGTCACCTTCCCGCCCGACACGCGTCCACGATACGCCGCCGGCGCTACCGCAGCCGGATGGTCAACGCTGTTGTACGAATCGACCGCCGACGCCGTCAGAACCTGGCCGATTGCCGAGCGAGCCGAGGGGATGGCAGCGCTAACCGTCGTTGGCTGATCGGGATCGACATTCGTCGCTTCGATCCACAGATGCCCGGT
>JAICWZ010000275.1 GCA_025966355.1 Thermomicrobiaceae bacterium | reverse complement strand
ACGAGGCGCAGGGTTCCGCTGACGCGCGATGCGACGCGATGTCGCTGCAGGAGCGGTTGGAGCGCCAGCGAATCGAGGAAGAGACGCCGTTCGATCTCGTCCGGTTCGGTGACACGCGTGAGATTGAAGCGCTCGTTCCATTCGATCAGCAGCCCACGGTAGGTCTCAAACCGTTCAAGCGCCGTCTCATCCAGCGCGAGGCCGAGTTCGGTCGATTTTGCTCGGAGCAGCGGCAAGGATGGCATGGGGTTGTTGGCGACCTCACGTGAAAAAGCCGCGATCACTGCGACCGCGGCTCAGAATCAGTCGAAACTAGCGCACGGTCGTGGCGACCGTCGTCTTCGTGCTGATGAGCGCGGCTGCACGCTCGGCAATCGATTCGGCGTCGATCCCCGCCTGGCGTCGCAGCGCGTTCTGCGAGGCGTGATCGTAGAACTTATCGGCGAGCCCGAGCCGGTCGACCGGCAGTTCGATCTCCTCGCGAGCCAGCAGTTCGAGAACGGCGCTGCCAAAGCCACCGGCCAGCATCGCTTCCTCCACGGTAACGAGCGCGCCGGTCTTGCCTACGGATTTCAGGATCAGCGCGTCATCAAGCGGCTTGACGAAGCGTGCGTTGATGACCTCGGCCGAAATGCCGCCCTCGGCAAGAATCTCGGCGGCACGTGTGGCGGGCAAGACGGACGAGCCGATGGCCACGATCGTCAGGTCGGTTCCTTCACGAACCAGTTCGCCCTTGCCGATCGGCAGCGGGTGCGGCTCGCCGAGCATCGAGACGCCAACACCGGCGCCGCGTGGATAGCGGAGCGCGATCGGACCGCTGTCGTGGGCAACGGCCGTGGCGATCATATGGCGCAATTCGTCTTCGTCCTTTGGAGCCATGACGACCATGTTCGGCAGGCAGCGCAGGTAGGCGAAGTCGAAGACGCCATGGTGCGTCCGTCCGTCGTCACCGACCAGCCCGGCGCGGTCCATCGCGAAGACGACCGGCAGGTTCTGGATGCAAACGTCATGGATCACCTGGTCGTAGGCGCGCTGCAGGAAGGTCGAGTAGATTGTCGCGAACGGCCTGATTCCCTGCGTCGCCAGACCAGCCGCGAACGTGACCGCGTGCTGCTCGGCGATGCCGACGTCGAAGAAGCGCGACGGATGCTCTTTCGCGAATCCCAGCAGGCCGGTGCCGTCGGGCATGGCCGCCGTAATGGCGACGATCCGCTGGTCCGTTTTCGCGAGTTCGGTCAGCGTCTGGCCAAAGACGTCCTGGTACTTCGGCGGCGCGGGCGGCGCACCGGGAATCTTGATCGAAGCGGCGTGATGCTTGAACGGATCGTTTTCGGCGGGCTCGTAGCCCTTGCCCTTGACCGTGACGGCGTGGATGAAAACCGGCCCGGAAATCTTCTTGGCCTGCTCGAAGGTATCGATCAGATCACGGACATTATGACCATCGATCGGCCCGATGTAGGTGAAGCCAAGCTCTTCCCAGATCATCGTGTGATAGACGATTTCTTTGAGCCCGTCCTTCATCCGCTTACCGAGTTCGAGCAGCAGATCGCCTTGCGGCATATGCGAGAGAATGCGCTCGACTTCGGCTTTCGCCTGGCTGTAGCGGCCGTCGGTGCGAATACGGCTGAGATACTTGGGCAACGCGCCAACGTTCGGCGCGATTGACATCTCGTTGTCGTTGAGCACGACGATGAGCGGCACTTGCAGGCTGCCGGCGTTGTTGAGCGCCTCGTAGGCCATGCCGCCGGTGAGCGCCCCGTCGCCGATCACGGCGATCGAATGGAAATGCTCGCCGCGCAACTGGCCGCCGACGGCCATGCCGAGCGCGGCTGAAATCGAGGTGCTGGCGTGACCGGCACCGAACTGGTCGTGTTCGCTCTCGTCCCGTTGCAGGAAGCCGCTCAGCCCGCCTTCCTGCCGAATCGTGTGGAAGCGCTCGCGGCGGCCGGTCAGAATCTTGTGTGGGTAGGCCTGATGTCCGACGTCCCAGACGATTTTGTCTTCCGGAGAGCTAAAGACGTAATGCAGGGCGAGCGTGAGCTCGACCGAGCCGAGGTTCGACGCGAAATGTCCCCCGGTCTCATGAACAACAACTTCGACGATCAGTTCCCGAAGTTCTTTCGCGGCCGTCTCTAGCTCCGGGACGGTCAGCGTTTTCAGGTCTGCTGGACCGTTGATCCGCTCAAGCACCATCGGTTTCTCCTCCAGAGGCACGAGCCTATTGGCCCGCGACACGCGAGCCTCGTAGCATCGTATCAATGCCCGTGCCCAAACGTCAATCAACCCAAATGTCCCAGGACGGTTGCCTCGGCGCATTCGTTCGCGCATCAACGCCACCATGCGCGGGGCAAAATTAGCGCTTCGGGGTTGGCGTTTGCCGCGTTTGTCCCGAAGGCAGATCGATCGTAAACGTCGTCCCTTTCCCGGTCTTGCTTGCGACGCTAACCGTGCCACCGTGGTTCACGGCGATTTCGCGCACGATCGCCAGGCCAAGACCGAAGCCGCTGTGTATACCGAATTCCGGGCCGTCGTGGCCGTTGGCCCGGTAGAAGCGATCGAAGATATGCGGGATCGCTTCCTCCGGTATTCCGGAGCCGGTATCAGTGACACTGACCCGAATGCCGGTCGCGTTACGCTCTGCATCGCGCAGGGTAGCGAGACCAACCGCGACGCTGCCACCATCCGGCGTATGCCGAATGGCGTTGCGTACCAGGTTGTCGATCGCTTGATCGATCATCGCCTCGTCGGCCACGATCGTCTGCGCGCGTGACACCGGTCCGACAAGTTCGACACCACTGGTGTCGGCTTCCACGCGATGCCGTCGCAATACACGCGAGACAATCTCATCGACGTCGACCTCGTGCAGTTGCGGGCCCGATTGGCCAGATTCGAGGCGCGCCAGTTCGAGGATCTGAATCAGCAGCTCGTTGACCCGTTCAGATTCCTGGCCGATCGTCTCGAGCGCTTCCCGTCGCTGTTGCTCCGTTTCGAAGATGCCGTCGCTCAGTCCCTGGGCGTAGCCCTGAATGGAGGTTAGCGGGGTGCGCAGTTCATGCGCGACGTTGGCGAGCAGACGTCGCTGGCTCTCGTAGGTGATGCGCAGGCGACGGATCATTTCGTTGAAGCTGTGAACGAGCCGGCCGACCTCGCCGTCACCCTGCTCCGGCACCGTGCGATTCAGATCGCCGCCTGCCACACCGTCGGCGGCCCGGGTGAGCCGTGTGATCGGCAACGCGATCGAGCGACTGAGGAAGACTGTCGCGATGACGGCAGCCAGCAGGGCGACGCCGAGCGCCAGGAGCAAAGGTAGGACGAGTTCGCGGAAGAGCGGAGCACCGCTCGGCGCGATGATCGCGACGTAGCGTCCTTCGACCTGTGAGACGATCGTGATGATGGCGCGCTGCCCGCCGATCTTGCCGATGTAAATGTCGCGGTCCTGCTGGGTCAAGCGATTGAGCGCACCGGCGTTTTCCACGCGTACCAAGAGTTGTAGGCTCGCCTGATAAAGTCGGTTCCGCGCCTCGGCGGAAAGCGGTTCGTCCGATTTCGTATCGTGCAGCACGTCGCCACGCTGGTTCAGCAGAATGAGGCGGACTTTCAACTGTTTCGCCTGAATGTCGAGAATGTCATTAACCGATGACACCAGCGCCGGGCGATTGAGGGCGAAGCCCGTTTGCACCACAACCGGTGCCGAGTAGTCTTCCAAACGTCGAATTTCGAGGTGCGTTTGCACATTTCGCACCGGAATGAAGGCGACGACGAAGGTGAGGCTGAAGACCAGCATGATCACGGCGAGATGTGAAATGAGGATGCGGGCTCTCAAGCTCTT
>JAICWZ010000237.1 GCA_025966355.1 Thermomicrobiaceae bacterium | reverse complement strand
TACGTCGTTCACTTTCGCCGATCAACGCGGGATCGTCGAGCATGAGCAGATGAGCATCGAAAATCGCGGCTTCCGCTTCACCGGACTTCGTCGCCGCTTCTCGGGCCGCCGTAATCCGTGTGCGCGCACCGTCGGTGGCGTCGCGAAGCCGTGCGACCTCTGCTTCGATCTGTTCCCGGCCGATTGGTTGCGGTTCCGGTGTCGTTGCCGTTGCATTGGTCGTGTAGCGAAATACTCGACCGATGGCGATGCCCGGAGCGGCACCTATGCCGTGGAGCACACGCTCGGCCATTGGTTCACCTCATACCTGTCGCGACTCATTTGTCGATGTTTCCCTCGACCAGCGCACGGAGCGCTTCGATCGCCGCCGCCTCGTCGGGTCCATCGACCGTGATCGAGATAATGTGGCCCTGTTCGATACCAAGCGTCATCACGCTCAAAATGCTCTTCGCATCCGCCTCACGTTCGGCGTCTCTCGACAGATTCCGTACGCGAACCGATGACTCGAAGCCGGCTGCTGTCCGGACAAAGTGGGCGGCCGGGCGCGCGTGGAGACCTGCCGAGTTCGTAATCGTGAACTGCGCTTCCTCCATCCGAACCTAACCTCCGCATTTATCTCTCATCGGACTACCTTGGTCATGTCCTTCGCGTCGAGGGCCGCACTGGCGACCTCTTCAAGCGTTTGGCCCGTCGACGCGGTGACGGCCGCGACGACTGCTCCTTCAACAAGCGGGGCGTTGCTCAGTTGAACCTTTCGATCAGCATCGAGACCGAGCATTTCAAGCGCGGTTTCGGTACTGAGAACGGCGGATCCGAGGTCCACGAGGATGAGGACGCCGTCGCCCTGATCGGCTTCGGTGATCGCTCGCGCGATCGCCTCTGCATTCGTGCCGAGCGAACCATCGGCCGCACCACCGGCCGCTCGTATGACGACTTGATCTCCCGCCATCTGCTCCGCGATATCTCGTACGCCATCGGCGACTTGTTGGCTATGTGACACGATGACCAGCGCGACCGCCATGCTTACTCCAGCGTCCAACGCCATCGGTCGGCGACGACGGGACGGTAGGTGGGGCGGTGCAGCCACGAGCGAGAGACCCGCTCCGGCTCGCACCGCTCCACGTTTCGACGTCAGTTCCCCGCAGTCGACTCCGCTTCTTCCCAGGCGCGCGACCGCTCGACGGCCCGCTTCCAACCGTGGTACAGCTTCTGTCGCTCCGCTTCGCTCATTTGCGGGTCGAATCTTTGATCGAGCTGCCAGTTCCGAGCGACATCCTGTTGATCCTTCCAGAAGCCGACCGCCAGGCCAGCCAGGTACGCGGCGCCGAGCGCCGTCGTCTCAGCGACCTTGGGCCGATTGACCGGCTTGCCGAGGATATCCGCCTGGAACTGCATGAGGAAATCGTTCGCGACCATGCCTCCGTCGACGCGCAACTCTTTGAGCTCGAGTCCCGAATCGGATTGCATCGCTTCGAGGACGTCGCGCGTCTGATAGGCGACCGCTTCCAGCGTCGCCCGCGTGATCTCGGCGCGCCCGGCACCGCGCGTGAGCCCGATGATCGTGCCGCGCGCATACGCATCCCAGTACGGCGCACCGAGTCCGACGAAGGCCGGCACGACGTAGACGCCACCCGTTGATTTGACCGAACTCGCGAGCGCTTCCGATTCGGCAGCGTTGCCGAAGAACTTAAGCTCGTCGCGCAGCCATTGAACGGCGGCTCCAGTGACGAAGATCGAGCCTTCCAGCGCATAGGTCACCTCGCCGCCAATGCCCCAGGCGATGGTTGTCAGCAGCCCATTCTTCGACAGATTCGGCTTCTCACCGATATTCATCAGCATAAAGCTGCCGGTACCGTAGGTCTGCTTCGCGGTACCGACCTGGAAGCATGCTTGCCCGAACGTGGCTGCTTGCTGATCTCCGGCAATACCGGCGATCGGGATTGACCGGCCGAAGATTGACGGATCAGTCTCGCCGTATTTCTCGCTCGACGGCCGGACTTCGGGCAGCATCGACCGCGGAACGCCGAATTCCTTCAGGACCTCGTCGTCCCAATCGAGCGTGTTGATGTTGAAGAGGAGGGTGCGCGAGGCATTGGTGTAGTCGGTGATATGCAGCTTGCCACCGGTGAGACGGTAAATCAGGAAGCTGTCGACCGTACCGAAGGCGAGTTCGCCTCGTTCTGCTTTCTCACGGGCGCCGTCGACGTTCTCGAGAATCCAACGTACCTTCGTGCCCGAGAAATACGGGTCGATGACCAATCCAGTCTTCTGACGGATTTTGTCTTCCCACCCCTGCGCCCGCAATTGGTCGCAGTAGGAGGCGGTACGCCGGTCTTGCCAAACGATTGCGTTGTAGACCGGCTTGCCGGACGTACGATCCCAGACAAGTGTCGTCTCACGCTGGTTGGTGATGCCCAGCGCGATTGCCTGGTTTTGCTGACCCTGACTACTGTTCAGGACAAATTTCGCCATTTCGATTTGCGAGTCCCAGATATCCTCCGGATTGTGCTCAACCCAGCCTGGTTGTGGGTAGTGCTGCGTGAATTCCTTGCTGCGCATCATGAGCGGTAAACCGTCGTGACCGAAGAGAATAGCACGCGAACTTGTGGTGCCTTGATCCAGCGCGAGGATGACGTCCGCCACAATGTGACTCCTTTTCCCGCGGTCGTGGGCGCGTTCGGCGCACCGGCCGCATAGTTCGAATGCGATGCTAGATCAACTTAAGCAGCTACGTACTCGTCGACCCGTCGCGCACGACGTCCGCGACGGCCTGGATGATCAGATAGCAGGAGGTGGCGCCTGGATCCTGATGACCGATGCTTCGCTCACCGAGATAGCTGGCGCGCCCCTTGGTTGCACGCATCGGGATCGTCGCTTCCATGCCGGTTCGGGCGGCAGTCGCTGCCCGCTCGAGCACGAGCACGGTATCAGCCCCCTCTTCGACCGCTGCGTTGCTTACCTCGACGGCCGGGGCCAGGGCATCGACCATCGTCTTTTCGCCGGTCGTTGCCTTACCCCGCGCCTGCACGCCGCCAAGGGCCGCCGTCAATGCAGCCGCTACCTGGCGCGGATGGTCGCCATCCAACTCGGGAATGGCTGTCGAGATGCGCAGAAACGCCGTGCCGTATAGCGGGCCGGCCGCGCCGCCCACGGTTGAGATCAAGGTCATCGCTGTGGTTTTGAAGACGGCGGCGAGCGATTGATCTGATTGCGATTCGATCTTCGCCAGCACCGCCGTGAAGCCGCGGTCCAGGTTGGTGCCATGATCACCATCACCGATCGGTCGATCGAATGCGTTCAATTCGGCCGTATTGGCGTGGATAACACTCTGGATCCGGCGCACGATCCGGATGCCGATCTGTTCGTTGTCTGACATAGTTCCCTCACTGCGAACCGCGATCCCGTCGCCTGCGCTGCGAACGGGCCGGCCCTCCGCTCAGGCTCCCCAATGCAGCCCGGCGGCGTGGACCGGCGCATCCCAGAGATCGATCATCTGGTCGTCGAGCCGCAGCAGCGAAACTGAGGTACCGGCCATCTCCAGCGATGTAATGTAGTTACCGACTAAGGAACGCACGACGGTGATTCCGCGTTCAGCCAGCAAATGATGGACGGCGCGGAACATGATATAGAGTTCCATCAGCGGTGTTCCGCCCATCCCATTCACGAAAGCAAGTACGCGATCGTCTTTTCGGAACGGCAGATCCTCTACGATCGGAGTGACCAACATCTCAGCGATCTCATCGGCGCGTGCCAGCGGGACGCGTCGCCGGCCCGGTTCGCCGTGAATACCGATGCCAATCTCAATCTCGTCTTCGCCGAGCTCGAAGCTTGGTTGCCCGGCTGCCGGGACGGTACATGGCGTGAGCGCCATACCCATACTACGCACGTTTTCGTTTACTTTCTGGCAGAGCGCCGCGACCTCATCGAGGCTCGCCTTACGCTCGGCCAGCGCACCGGTGATCTTTTCGGCGAGTACGGTGCCGCCAACACCGCGCCGGCCCGCGGTAAACGTGCTGTCCTCGACCGCGACATCGTCATTGATAATGATGCTGCGCACGCTGATCCCTTCGGCCTCGGCCAGTTCGGCCGCGAGCTCGAAGTTCATGACGTCGCCCGTGTAGTTCTTCACGATGAAGAGAACTCCGGCACCGCTGTTGACCGCTT
>JAICWZ010000299.1 GCA_025966355.1 Thermomicrobiaceae bacterium | reverse complement strand
TGGAGGCATGCACCATCATCGCCATGTCGACGTCATCGAACTCGCCGAGTCTGATCAGCTCGCCCTTGCCGCCGAGGAATTCGATCTTGCCGGCCCGGCGCAGTTCGTTGCGATAGTCGATTTCGACATATTCCTCAGCCGGCACGGCGAAGAAGGCGATGCGACCGGCCAGTTCCGGGAGCACGTCCGAGTTGAGAATCCCCATCGCGACGCCGAGCATCGTCGAGATCTGCGCATTATGTCCACAGCAGTGCGCGGCGCCCGTTTCCGCGTTGCAGAACTCATGACCCGGGACGAGCACCGAATCGAGCTCGCCGATCACCGCGACGGTCGGTCCCGGCTGTCCGCCCTCGACGACCGCCTTGATACCGGTGATGCCGAGCCCGCTGCGGCTGTTCAGCATCAGGCTGTCCATCACCTCTTCGACAATCGAGGCGGTGCGGAACTCCTTGAAGCCCAACTCCGGATCGCGGAAGATCCGCTCGCCGATTTCGATCAACCGTCCGGCACGCCGGTCGATCTCTGCACAGACGCTCGCCTTCAGCTCGCTCGTTTCCATACGACTGATTTCTCCCTCATGCACATCGTTCGGGTCAGGGTTGCCATTCTAACCGAGTCGCGAGGATGCCGAAACCGGCCGCCTGATTGGTAACGATGATGGCGTGCCGATAAACGCTTACTCGCCCGACGCCCGCCCGGCCGATTTATCGCCGGGCGGGCGTCGGGCGCAACATCCGTCATCGGCACGCAACGCTCTTCCCCAGGTATCAACCGCCCTATCACCGCCAATCCAGCTTCAATCCGGTACAATTTGGGCGATTGTTGGCCGACGATGCGGGAAATGCGGGAGTAACCACGTGCACGCGAATGACTTCGAGATCGATCAGGCAGAAACGTCGACGCTCTCCGGCAAGATCCTGATCGCCGGAACCGGCTTCATTGTCGGCTCGGGCATGTGGGCCATTCTCGCCTTCTTCCGCTATGGCGGCGGCCACAACAGCGCCATGATGCTCGATCTGGTGCTGGCGGTGTTGCATCTGGTTGTCGGGCTGATGATCCTGCGGCAGGTGCGCAACTCCTGGTACGTCGGTCTGGCGCTCGCCGGTATCGCAGTCGCCGCGACGCTGCCGAACGGCTACTACCTGCCGATCGTCGCGGACGGCATCACCGGCGCGCTGCTCTACTTCGCCCGCGCCGATTTCCGCGAATTCCGCGTGCTTCGCAGCCGCGGGATCGACGGCTCCTAATCCCGCGCGTCACGCCTGGATAATCCGTGCAACGCGCGATAGCGCGTCGGTGTAAGCCCGAACGCCGCTTTGAATGTGCGCGAAAAGTGCGCCTGATCCGCGAACCCCGCCTCAAACGCCACTTCGCTCAACGGCCGCCCCCGAACAATCCACACGCGCACATCGTCGAGCCGTCGCATCAAGAGATAGCGGTACGGGCTCGTGCCGTAGAAGAGGCGGAACTGACGCGCCAGTTCATAGCGGCTCAGTCCGGTGATCGCTTCCAGTTCTGGCGAGCGAACGACGCGGTTCTTTTCGGCGTCGAGAAACTGGCGCGCACGCTGGAGCGCAGCGGCATTGAACCGGGTCCGGTCCACGATGGAGCGGTTTGAGGCATCCGCCTCCAGCAAGCCTTCCGCCACCTGCACGACCAGGCTGTCGATCGCGAGCGGTTCTCGCTCGCTCTTGAACGCGCAGTCGATCGCGTCAGCCAGCGTATCGCTCAAGAGAACGGGCTGGCGCACGAAGGGCAACGGACCTGGGCGACCGCGCAGCGTTCGGGCCGCTTCGAAGATCAGCGCGGGATCGATATACAGCTGACGATAACCGAAACCCGCCTCGGTTGCCGCGTAACCATCATGAACCTCATCCGGATGCAGCACGACGATCTGCCCGGGCAGGCTGACTTCGTGGCTGCCGCGATATTCGAACGCCTGCACGCCGCGCGTCGTCTGGCAGATCGCGTAGGTGTCGTGACGATGCTTGCGATAGGCCCGCCCCTGAAACCAGGCTTCCAGAAACTCGACACCACTCTCCGGCCCGCTGCTCCGCAGCCAGTCACTCGCCGCCTCGGCGCACGATCGTTCAAGACCAACGCCGCTCGACAGCCTACGATTACGCATCGTGATCGACTCCCCTCTTCGGGTGACGCCAGGGAGCTTCCGCCGTGACAATCGAACAGGCTGCTGCCTTTCTCCTCTTCGCGGTCGTCGTCAGCGGAACGCCGGGACCAAGCAATCTGATCCTGACGTCGACCGGCGCGACGGTTGGCGTGCGCCGCGGGCTCCCGGCGCTCTTCGGGCAGGTCGCTGGTATGGGGTTCATGTTGTTCGTCATCGGCTTCGGGCTCGGGAGTCTCATTCTTGAAAACGCGCTCGCGGTCGAAGTCCTCAAATGGTTCGGGATCGGGTTTCTGCTCTGGCTTTCGTGGAAGATTGCCACCGCCGGTCAGCACACGCAAGCGACGAAGGAAACACGGGTGGGATTCTGGCATCTGGCAGCGTTTCAATGGGTGAACCCGAAGTCGTGGATCGTCTGCACCAGCGCCGTTGGCTCCTACCTGTCGACGACGACCGGCAGCGCCTTCGCTCGTTCGGCATCAATCGGACTCCTGTTCATTCTGGCGGCGCTGCCATGTTGCGCGGTCTGGCTCATCGCCGGTGCCAGTGTGCAGCGTATGCTCCGCGGTGAACGCGCGGCGCGAGCTTTCAACCTGCTGATGGGCGGTCTGCTCGCGTGCTCCGTTCTTCTGTTTCTCCACTAATCTCGATGGCGCCCGAATAGGCAGACGATAAACCAACCCGCTTTGCCGCCCCTCTTCCCATCTTCACCCTCGCCTCTTACAATGCCCCCAACCCGCTGCAAGCCGACGACCCTCGGACGAGGAGACCGCTCCCATGACTCGATCGATCGATGATATCGACCACGCGATCATCGCCTGCCTCCAAGCCGACAGCCGTACCCCGAGCGCCGAAATCTCGCGCCGTGTCGGCGTTGCCGAGCGCACGGTGCGCGCCCGCATCGACCGACTCGTGCAGGACGGCGTCGTGCGCCTCGTCGCGCTCGTCAGTCCACGCGCGCTCGGCTACACCGTCACCGCCGACGTCTTTCTCGAAGTCGAACTGGGCAAAGTGCAGGAAGTGGCGGAGCACGTCGCCACCTTCCCCGAAGTCTCCTACGTCGGGCTGACGACCGGTGATCGCGATATCTCCTTGCAGATGTACGCCGAATCGGTCGACGCGCTCTACACGTTCGTCACCGAACGGCTCAACCACATCCCCGGCGTCTTGCGCGCCCGCACGTTCGTCATTCCGCGCATCGTCAAGTCGATCGAGAGCTGGACGATGCCGCCGCGTCCGTCCGGTAACGGCACGCCGGAGGAACCGACGCTACTCAGTGGTTCGAATCGCTGAGCGAATCTGTCACAATAGCGAGAGATGAGCGACGTCATCCGATCTGTATGAGAGGAGTGTCGGGTGGATTCTCGATCGAGCGCGCAGGAACGACTGGTTGGGCAGGCCAATGAGGTGATGGGCGGCACATTGGGTGCCTTCAAGCTGCCTGACGAGCAGGCGGTCGT
>JAICWZ010000163.1 GCA_025966355.1 Thermomicrobiaceae bacterium | reverse complement strand
GTCCTGCTGACCGGCAATCACGATCTTCCGAGCATCATGGCCCGTGCCACAGCCATCGATATCTATCAGGCGCTCGGTATCCCCAACATCCATATCGCGCGCAACATTGGCCAGATGATGCTCAACACCCGCAGCGGACCGCTCCAGATCGTCACGCTCCCCTGGGTGCCACGCAACACGATCCTGACGCATGAAGCGCTGCGCAATCTTCCGATCGATGAGCAGCTACTGAAATTCAGTGAACTGATCAGTGCGGAAGTGGGCCAGCGCGCGGCGGAACTCGATCCCGACCTGCCGGCGGTGCTGCTCGGTCATTTCTCGCTCGAAGGCGCGAAGCTCGGCTCTGAGCAGTCGATCATGCTCGGAGCAGAAGTCGTGCTGACCCCGGCCGAAATCTCGGTCGATGCCTTCACCTATGTCGCGCTCGGACACATTCACGGCCACCAACGCATCGGCATCAAGCCGCCGGTCGTCTACGCCGGCAGCGTCGAGCGCGTCGATTTCGGGGAAGCGCGCGAAACCAAGGGCTTCGTCATGGTCGAGATTGAACGGGGCCAGGACGGACGATGGGAAGCGCGTCCAACATTCCGACCGCTGCCGACCCGGCCCTTCCTCTCGCTGGAGATCGAAGCGGCCAACGACAGCCCAATGGAGAAGATCCAACTCTTGATCGAACGGCGCACATCTGATATCGAAGGAGCGATCGTCCGTATGATCATCAAGATCGCGGCCGAACGCGAAGATGAGATCCGGGTGGATGAGATTCGCCGCTGGCTTCTGAACGCCGGAGCCGCCTGGGTCGCCTACGTCCGACGTGACGTCGATGCGCAGAATCGCCCGCGCGTCGACATCAACGACGAAGATGCGCTCATCCCCGAAAAAATGCTCGAACGCTGGCTCGCAGAGCGCGATATTCCCGCCGACCTCCGCGAACGAATCAAAGCGGCCGGCCTCGAACTGATCCAGGCCGACCGCGCCTCGTCCACGGAGTAGAAGAGCTCTCCGGTTACAGGTACTCCTCGAACCAGCCCAGAATCGCTTCAAGGCGTTCGACGCGATGGGTCGGCTTGCCCATCCGTGAGAGGCCATGGCTTTCGTTCGGAAAGCGCAGCAGTTCGACCGTCTGGTTGAGCATCTTGAGCGAGACGAAGAGCTGCTCGGCCTGCTCGATCGGACAGCGATAGTCCTCTTCAGAGTGGACGATCAGCAGTGGCGTTTTGATCTTGTCGACGTAGGCGATGGGCGACATCTTGATGAACTGCTCGGTATTCGCCCAGGGCGTGCCGCCCGTTTCATAGTCGCCAAACGTCGAGCCAATATCGCTCGTACCGTAGAAGCTGTGCATGTTGCTCACTGGTCGCTGCGTCACGGCCGCTTTGAAGCGATCGGTATGGCCGATGATCCAGTTCGTCAAGAAGCCGCCATATGAGCCACCGGTGACGCCGAGACGCTTCGAATCGACGTAGCCCTGCTCGATGGCATAGTCGACCAGCGCCATGACATCGGGCATGTCCGACGATCCCCAAACGCCCTTCGTGCACGACGAGAAGTCGTTGCCGTACCCCTGGCTGCCCCGCGGATTGCCGTAGACGACGACGTACCCCTGGGCTGCCAGTAGTTGGAACTCGTGAAAATAGGCGTTCGCGTACATGCCGTGCGGCCCGCCATGAATCTCCAGCACGAGCGGATATTGCTTACCCGCTTCGAAGCCGATCGGTTTCATGATCCAGCCGTGAATGTCGGCATGATCGTCAGCCTGGCTCGGCACGTGGATCTCTTCAGGTTCGCTGACGAAAACAGTCGACAGAAATTCCTCGTTGACCGACGTCAGGCGCGTCTCACCGCTCCCGTCCGCATTACTGGAGTAGACGTCACAGGGCACCGTTGACGTCGCGACGACGTAGGCGAGCTTCGAACCATCGGCACTGGCGCTGAACTGCATGACGCGGCGACGCCCCCCGAGGACGAGTGCCGTTTCGCCACCGGCAATGTTCGCCCGGCGCACATGGGCACTCCCGCTATCCGAGAGAGAGTAGAGCACCGAGGAGCAATCCGGACTCCAGACGAGCCCAACGCTCGCACCGCTGGCGGTATCGGACAGCGAGTGGTCGCCTACGGTGCGATCGAGCGCGGAGGTGATGTTGCGCAAGCCGTTGCCGTCCGGCTGCACGACCCAGAGATCGGAGCCAATCGCACCACCGGCGAGCGGGTTCTGGTGCCCCTCGATGGCGATCAGCTTGCCGTCCGGAGACCAGGCCGGGTTGGAAAAATCCGCCGTGACGCCGGCGACGACCGCTGCTGGTTCACCGCCCGTGGACGGCACGACCCAGATCTCGCTCCCACGCTTCTTTTCTCGCTCCTCGTTGCGATTCGAGACGAAGACGATATGGGAGTCGTCCGGCGACCAGTCAGGCTCACCGTCGTCAAATTCGCCCGTTGTGATCTGTTTCGGAGCGCCGCCCCCGGCCGCGATTGTCCAGATATGCGTTGGTTTGTTATCGAGGAAGCCCGGTGTACCGTCGGAGCGATAGCGCAAGCGCGTGATGCGCACAACATCGCTCTTCGGTTCGTCCAATTCGCCCTTATCAGCCTTGACCTTGGCTTCATCGATCTTCTGCTGGTCGGCTTTGGAAACGAACGCAATCTGATCGCCCTTCGACGCCCAGACAAACGCGGTGACTGGCTCGGGCAGATCCGTCAATTGCGCCGCTTCGCCACCGGCGAGTGGGATCGACCAGAGTTGATTGGAACCGGAGCGATTCGAGAGAAAGGCAATGCGACTGCCGTCCGGCGACCAGCGCGGCATCGTGTCTTTGGCATCCGCGCCGGTGAAGCGTCGTGCGTCGCCGCCCGCACTCGGAACGAGGTAGAGCGACGAGCGATAGTCGTTCTTCTCGCGATTGAGTTCGGTGCGGACATAGACAACCTGGCTGCCATCAGGCGAGATCCGAGCATCGTTGACCAACGCGATGTTGTAGATATCTTCGGGTGTCAGCTTGCGGCGTTCTGCCACGACGGGCTCCTTTCGGACAAGCGGCGGCTGCGATTGCAATCGCTCATCGAGCGACTGCATGCTAGCACAAGACCGTGTCGAAAAGAGATCGAGAGGTGGATTGCCTCCTACGCGTCGGGATCGCTGAGGCCGCGCCGCTTGAGCATGATGCCACGAAGATCCTGCATCACCTGCTGGCGGCTGTTTTGGTACTCGACATCGTCGATCGTCCCGGCCGCGCGGCGTTCATCCAGCTGGTTCAGTTGGGCGGCCAGCGCGAGACGTTCGTCATCGAACTCGCCATCCATCCCGGCGGCCACGCCGCCTTCGGGACCGGCCAGCGCAACTTTATGCGAGCGGCGACGCAGCACGAAGAAGACGAGCACACCCGCCACGATGACCAGCACACCGGCTCCGATCGCGGCATAGAGCGGACCATTGCTTGATTCGCCGCTGTTTCCCGCCTTCGGCAGCCCAAGGATGTCGACCGAAAGCGTGTCACCGACGATCGGTTTGTCGACCGAAAGGACATGGTATTTGTCGCCGCTCACATCGACCAGACCGGCATCGTTGAAGACCTGCGAACTGATGTCGTAGGTGCCGTCCTTGACGAGGAAGCGTTCGTTCTGCGTCGGCATCGCCGTGCCGATCGTCACCGTCTTACTCGTACCGGTATAGGGCAGGCTGTAGGCGATAAGCGCCGTCTGATCTCCGGGTGAAATGGGTCCCGTGGTGATCAGCGTTCCGTTTTCGATCTTGGCATTGCCGAAATCGAAACCGGGCTGCGGGGTGATCTGCGCGGCACCATCCGGCAGACCGAGTCGCAATACGACGCCGTCGTTGCCGATATAGGCGTGATCGCTCTTGTTGCTGACCGCCAGGATCTCGAAGAGACTGAGGAGCCGCGACCCCGCATCGGCCCCGTTGACCACGATGCTGCGCGAGTCGAGCGAGATGATCGAGGCATCGGTCGACGGTTCATAGACCTTGATCGCATCGACCTTCCCGGCGTCTTGCGGCATGAGCAGCAGCGACCCAGGAAAATCAACGTTCGAATACTCTACGTGGGCGATGTACCCTTCTCCATCAAGAACGGGCACATCCTTGAAGACATACTTTCCACTATCATCTGTCGTTCCGGTATACTGCTTGACAATGTTCATACCTTGATATTCGTACAACGTAACCGTAAGGCCCGCTACTGAACCCCCGCCCGGAGTTCCATTCGTCACCGTCCCCGATATCGTAGCGGTCGTATCGGCCGAGGCTGAAAGCGGGATGGCGAGCAAGAACGCAACGAACAGGAGCGCGAGCAATCGACGAAGCATGCGGTGTGGACCCCTCGTGAGAACAACCGAATGGCCCACCGGCGTGGGTCAGCGGCCATAGTGTATCAGTTGACGATTCGCAGCCGGATTTCATCCGCGGCCGTAGCACGCCGGACCCAACCTGAACGCAGAACCGCGTTCCATCGCAACGAGGTTTGATCAATTTCGAGAGGAGTTCGCTTCATTATGACTCAATTCGACGCCCTCGTTGACGCGATTCTCGAAGACTTCTATGCGTCACGCCCGACCGAGGCGCGCTGGCTCGGGTTGCATCAATACGATGGGCTCGTGCCCGATCACAGCCGAACGGGGCTGGCAGCACGTGTGGCGCGCTTGAACGAGCAGACCGCCGCGCTCGAGGAAATCGCATCCGACACGCTGAGCGACGAAGAACGCTTCGACCGCGATCTCTTGCTCGCGCAACTCCGCCTGGAGCATTTTCAACTGACAGCACTGCGCGATCGTGCCCGCAACCCGATCGTCTGGTCGGACGACATCGACCTGAGCGGCTATCTCCTGCGCAATTACGCGCCAATCGAGCAGCGCGTCCGCGCGATGAAGCAGCAAGCGGCCCTCATTCCAACGGTCCTGGCGAACGCGACCGACGTGCTGGATACCGATCTCTCACGGCCGGTCGTTGAAACTGCGATCGACGTCTTCAAAGGAGTCGCCGCGTTTTTGCGTGACGAAGCGCCTGCGGCACTGGTCGAGGCCGGGGTGACCGTTTCGGTCGAAGCCGAGATTGGCGAGGGATTGGCCGCGATCGAGCAGTTTGTCGCCATGCTCGAGCGGCGTCTGGAAAACGCGAGCAACGACTTCGCCATCGGTGCCGATCTCCTCCGCATACTGGTGAGTTACGGGGAGATGGTCGACATCGATCTCGCTGACTTGCTGAGGATCGGGGAAGAAGATCTGGCGCGCAATCTCCATCTG